>JAYVOI010000019.1:0-14309 GCA_043758005.1 Ilumatobacteraceae bacterium | reverse complement strand
CGTTGACATGCCTCAATCCATTCGCCAATCAGCACTACGGAGGCTTCCCTGATGGCAGGCGCACCTCAAAATTATCTCGCGGTCATCAAGGTGATCGGCGTCGGCGGTGGTGGCGTCAATGCCGTCAACCGGATGATCGACGCTGGCCTCAAAGGGGTCGAGTTCGTTGCCGTGAACACCGACGCGCAGGCGCTCCTCATGAGCGACGCCGACGTCAAGCTCGACATCGGGCGTGATCTTACCCGCGGACTCGGAGCCGGGAGTGACCCCGATGTCGGTCGCAACGCTGCCGAGTCGCACCGTGATGAGATCGAAGAGGTCATCAAGGGTGCCGACATGGTGTTCATCACCGCCGGCGAGGGTGGCGGTACCGGCACCGGTGCGGCCCCGATCATCGCCGAGCTGGCCCGAAGCATCGGCGCGCTGGCCATCGGTGTCGTCACCCGGCCGTTCAGCTTCGAGGGCCGCCGCCGTTCTGTGCAGGCCGACGCCGGTGTGCAGCGGCTGAAGGAGAAGGTCGACACCCTCATCGTCATTCCGAACGACCGGTTGTTGACCGTCGCCAACGAAAAGACCAGCGTGCTCAACGCCTTCAAGATGGCCGACGAGGTCTTGTTGCAGGGCGTGTCGGGCATCACCAACCTCATCACGACGCCCGGTTTGATCAACACCGACTTCGCCGACGTCAAGATGATCCTGTCCAGCGCCGGCTCGGCGTTGATGGGCATCGGCCAGGCCAGCGGCGAGAACCGCGCGGTCACCGCAGCGAAAGCGGCGATCTCCAGCCCGTTACTGGAGGCCGCGATCGACGGTGCCAGGGGCATCCTGCTCAACATCACCGGCCCGTCTGGCATGTCGTTGTTCGAGATGAATGCCGCCGCCGAGATCATCCACGGCGTCGCCCATCAAGATGCCAACATCATCTTCGGCACGGTCATCGATGACGAATTGGGTGACGAGGTCAAAGTCACCGTCATCGCCGCCGGCTTCGACCGCTGGGACGGCGGGGCGACGACGGCCCGACCGGGTGCCAAGCCGAGCGACAAGCCGACCGCATCGCTGAAGGATCTCTTTGCCGACCAACCAGCCGATCCGCTGGATGACGACGACGATGATTTCGATGTGCCGTCCTTCTTGAAGTGACGCGGCGTCGATGACCGAGCTCGGCGGCCTCGCCGAGCGACTCGAGCGAGTACGACAACAGATTGCCGCGGCTGGCGGTCAACACGTCGACATCCTTGCCGTGACGAAGGGGCATCCTGTGGAAGTCGTCGAGGCGGCGCGCTTGGTCGGTCTCACAGCGGTGGGCGAGAACTATGCGCAAGAGCTCGTGGGCAAGTTCGCTGAACGATCGATCGATGTGACCGTGCACTTCATCGGGCAACTGCAGACCAACAAGGTCCGCCAGATCGTCGACCTCGTCGACGTGTACGAGACCCTCGATCGGCACGCGCTGGTGGTCGAACTCGCCAAGCGGGTGCCCGGGGCCCGGGTGCTCGTGCAGGTCAACACCGCAGGCGCGGTCGCCAAGGGAGGGTGCGCGCCCGGCGACGTCGAGCCGCTGGTCGCTGAGGCCACCTCGGCGGGTCTGGTGGTGGACGGCCTGATGACCGTCGGGCCGACCGTCGGTGGCCCCGAGGCCGCACGAGACGGGTTCCGACGAGTTCGGTCGCTGTGCGACGCCCTCGGCCTGGCGACGTGCTCGATGGGGATGAGCGAGGACTTCATCGTCGCCGTGCAAGAAGGGTCGACTCGTGTGCGACTGGGCAGCGTGCTGTTTGGCATGCGTCCAGCTACCAGCCCGCGAGTACGGTAATCTCAGGCGGAGGAGGACCAAGGATGCCGATCTGGAGAAACGCAATGGATTGGTTGGGACTGGGGCCCGACGATGCGTACGACGATTACGACACGGCGCAGGAGCCAGAACGTGCGTCCCGATCGCCTCGGCACCAACGCGAGGAGCCGGCGCCGCGCGGCCAGCGCGGGTATCAGGCCGACTACGAGGCTGACGGCACGGTGCGCACGATGCCGGCGCGTCCCAGCTATCCCACGCGTGACGCGGATCTCACCGGGCGGCGTCCGGTACCGGCCACCGACGACTCCAATGTCCAGCCGCGTCCGATCAACGTGCAGCGTCCCGCGCCGGTGAGCTCCGCCGATCCGCACACCGTTCGCCCGCGCCGGTTCGACTCCGCTCAGGAGGTGGCCGACAAGTTCAAAGAGGGGCAGCCGGTCATCATGAATCTGGAGGCCAGCGATCGTGAGGTGTCGCGCCGACTGATCGACTTCGCCAGCGGGCTGTGCTATGGGCTGAACGGCACGATGGAGAAGGTTGCGACCGGTGTGTACCTGCTGAAGCCCATCCCGCCTCGCAAGGGTGGCTACGACGGTGGTGAATTCGACCACTGAGTGTTCCACTGCGGCGGGCTCGAAGTGCCTAACATCTGAGAATGGACTTCAGCCCTCAGACCGTTCGCAGTGCCGGTTTCAAGACAGTCAAGAAGGGTTATGACCCAGCCGAGGTCGACGACTTCAAAGAGAAGGTCGCCGCGGCGATCGAAACTGCGCAGAACCAGGCAACCGCAATGGAGGCCCGCGCCCGGGCTGCGGTGGCCAAGCTGCAGGAGGTGTCGCAGCAGGTCACCAGCGGCGCTCCCGTCGCCGGCACCTCGCCATCGGCAAGCGACGAGGACTCCGAAACAATCAGTCGCACGCTGTTGTTGGCCCAGCGCACGGCCGACAACACCGTTGCTCAGGCCAACGCCGACGCCGACTCCATCACGGTCAAAGCCCGAGTCGATGCCACGACCGTGATCGACAACGCCCGAGCGATGTCCGACAAGCTGCTCGAAGAGGCCCGCATCGAAGCCCGGCGCTCCGCCGAAACCGAACGCATCAAGGCCGAGAACGAGGTGCAAGCACTGCTGGCCCGACGCGATTTCCTGCTGTCGGATGTCGACCACCTCGAGCATCATCTCGGTGCACAGCGCGAGCGGTTGCGCGATGCGGCGGTGTCGTTGCAGGACCTCATCGAGCGGGTCCCGGGCGGCCTGGGCGAGATGCGCCGACCGCTGTTGTCGGCATCGGCCGAGACGTTGTTGTCGACAACGCGCCCGGCTGAGGTACCGGGTGGTCTGCCGACACCGACCCCCGGACCGTTGCCGGCCGCCGAGGCTGCGGCGGCCGACGAACCGGCGGATTCCGACCAGTACGCCTTCGACTCGCTGATCGACGCCACCCCTGCCCAGATGGCGGGCGTCGAGAGCGATCAGGACGAGACTGCCATGATGCGCCTCGATCTCGGCACGCTCGATGTCGACTCGGCGACGACACCGAGCTGGTCGGCCGCTGGCGACGACCCGTTGATCGTCGGCGACGAACTGCAGTAATCGATCACCTGCGTCTCCGCTGCGAGGGGTAGACTTGATACGGCATTGACGAGGCAATCACCTCTGAGCTTTCGGAAGAACGGCCACCAGGCTCAGTAGAACCGAACGGGTCCAGCCCGTCATCGCTGGCGCAATCGAGTGGTTGCCGTCTGCGGGCGGCAGCAAACAGGGTGGGATCGCGAGCTGACCGCTCGTCCCTGTGCAATCGAATTCACAGGAGCCCGCAGATGTACCCCGAAGTCGACCCGCAACCTTCCTTTCCGGCGATCGAGACCGCAGTGCTGGCCTCATGGGCCGAGCGGCGCACGTTCGCCGAGTCGATCCGCCGGCGCGCCGACGCCGAGGAGTACGTCTTCTACGACGGTCCGCCGTTCGCCAATGGCCTTCCGCACTACGGCCATCTCCTGACCGGGTTCGTCAAGGACACCGTGCCCCGATACCAGACGATGCGCGGCAAGCGCGTCGAGCGCCGCTTCGGTTGGGACTGCCACGGCCTGCCCGCCGAGGTCGTCGTCGAGAAAGAGCTCGGCATCAGCGGCCATCCCGAGATCACCAAGTTCGGCATCGACAAGTTCAACGACGCCTGTCGCACCAGCGTGTTGCGGTTCACCGACGAGTGGCAGCGCTACGTCACCCGTCAGGCACGCTGGGTCGACTTCGACAACGACTACAAAACCCTCGACCTCCCGTACATGGAGAGTGTCATGTGGGCCTTCAAGACCTTGTGGGACAAGGGTTTGATCTACGAGGGTTTCAAGGTGCTGGCGTATTGCTGGCGCTGCGAGACGCCGCTCAGCAACACCGAGACGCGGATGGACGACGTGTATCGCGATCGCCAGGACCCGGCGCTGACCGTGCAGTTCCAGCTCGACTCCGGCGAGCGCATCCTGGCCTGGACGACCACGCCGTGGACGTTGCCGAGCAACCTGGCGTTGGCCGTCGGTCCCGACATCGACTACGCGGTGATGGAAGAAGACGGCGTCCGCTACATCCTCGCCGAGTCGCGGCTCGGAGCGTACGAACGAGAGCTGGCCAACGCCGTGCATGTGGCCACGCTGAAGGGCAGCGAGCTCGCCGGTCGCCGGTACACGCCCCTGTTCCCGTTCTTCGCCGACACTCCGAACGCGTTCCAGGTTCTGGTGGGCGACTTCGTCTCCACCGAGGATGGCACCGGCGTCGTGCACATGGCACCGGGATTCGGCGAGGAGGACCAGAACGCTTGTAACGCAGCCGGGATCCCGACCGTGTGCCCGATGGACGAGCACGGACGTTTCACTGCCGAGGTGGCCCCATGGGTCGGCCAGCACGTCTTCGACGCCAACGGTGAGATCACGAAGGAACTGAAGGCCCGTGGACTCGTCGTGCGCCACGACAGCTACCAGCACTCGTATCCGCACTGTTGGCGGTGTGCGGAGCCGCTGGTCTACCGCGCCATCAGCAGCTGGTTCGTGCAGGTCACCGCGTTCCGGGATCGGATGGGCGAGCTCAACCAGCAGATCCAATGGGTGCCCGAACATGTCAAGGACGGCAGTTTCGGCAAGTGGTTGGCCAATGCCCGCGACTGGAGCATCAGCCGCAACCGCTTCTGGGGCTCACCGATCCCCGTGTGGCGCAGTGACGATCCGGCGTACCCGCGCATCGACGTGTACGGCTCGATCGCTGATCTGGAGCGTGACTTCGGTGTCGAGATCGACGATCTGCATCGTCCATTCGTCGACGACCTGGTCCGCCCGAATCCCGATGACCCGACCGGGCGGTCGAGCATGCGGCGAGTCAGCGAGGTGCTCGACTGTTGGTTCGAGTCGGGTTCGATGCCGTTCGCCCAGGTGCACTACCCGTTCGAGAACGCCGACTGGTTCGAGGATCACTACCCGGGCGACTTCATCGTCGAGTACATGGCCCAGACCCGTGGCTGGTTCTACACCTTGCACGTCCTGGCCACGGCGTTGTTCGATCGACCGTCGTTCCGCACCTGCATCAGCCATGGGGTCGTCCTCGGCGACGACGGGCTGAAGATGTCGAAGAGCCTCAACAACTACCCGGATCCGATGATGGTGTTCGACACGTACGGCGCCGACGCGATGCGCTGGTACCTGTTGTCGTCGACCATCCTGCGTGGCGGCGATCTGGCCGTGACCGAGAACGGCGTCCGCGAGAGCGTGCGCCACGTCGTACTGCCGATCTGGAACACGTACTCGTTCTTCACGATGTACTCGAACGCAGCGGGCCACACGGCGCAACAGCGGACCGAGTCGAGTGACCCGCTCGACCAGTACATCGTCGGCAAGTTGCATGTCTTGATCACCGACGTCACCACGGCGATGGATGGCTACGACCTGTTTGCCGCCTGCGGATCGGTGCGCACGTTCCTCGACGTCTTGACCAATTGGTACGTGCGCCGGTCACGCGAGCGGTTCTGGGCCGGGGATCCCGAGGCGCTCGATGTGCTGTGGACCGTGTTGACCACGCTCTGCCAGGTCGCCGCGCCGCTGTTGCCCCTCACGACCGAGGCGGTGTATCGAGGCCTGGTCGGCGAGGACAGCAGCGTGCACCTGACCGATTGGCCGACGACCACATCGCTCGTCGAATCTCCCGGCCTCGTCGCGACGATGGACCGGGTGCGCGAGGTCTGCAGCGCGTCGTCCGCCGTCCGCAAGGCGACGGGGCGCCGCGTGCGTCAACCGCTCGCCAGCATGACCATCGCTGCTCGCGACGCTGAGTCTCTCGAACCGTTCCGCAGCATCATCGCCGACGAGATCAACGTGAAAGACGTCGTGTTGTCGACGGACCTCGACGCGGTCGGGGCATTCGAGCTGACCGTGGTTCCGGGTGTGCTGGGCCCCCGAGTCGGCAAGGACGTGCAGAAGGTCATCGCCGCGGTCAAGCAGGGCCAGTGGACGCAGGACGAGGCCACGGGTGTGGTGACGGCCGGCGGAATCGAACTGCTCGAGAGTGAGTACTCGCTGCGGCTCGTTGCCGCTGACCCGTCGCGGGCGACGACGTTGCCCGCCAACACCGGCGTCGTGGTGCTCGACATCGACCTCACTCCCGACCTCGAGGCAGAAGGTGTGGCTCGCGATCTGGTGCGGCTCGTGCAGCAGGCGCGGCGCGACGCCGGCCTGCACGTCAGTGATCGCATTGCCCTTCGCCTCGGAGTGCCCGACGCAGTTCGCGTCCAGGTGGAGCCGTTCGCGACGCTGATCACCGAACCGACGCTGGCGTTGTCGCTGACGTTCGAGTCGGGCGAGCCGAACGCCGAACTCGATGGCCAGCCGGTCTTCGTCGGTGTCGCCAAGATCTGACACCCGCACCACGGTCAGATGAGGGACCCCGCTCCATCCCGGGCATTCGGCGCGGGTTCGACTGCGACCAAGAGTTTGTGTCACACAAACGCACGAATGCAGGCGGTTGCCATGGAAGTGCGTACTTTCAGAGCAGACAGTTCACGCCGAAACTACGCATTTCCTCAACGGCCGGGTGCGTACCGAACCGCCGATCTGGGCGGGGCTGCCACAAGATGTTGCGCCGATTTCCTCCCTCCATCTCCCGATGCTGGTTCGACAGGTGTGTGATCGGACACATCGCCTCGCCACGGCGGTAGCATCGCAGGCTCAACTGGGTCGACGGAGGTTCACCACAGATGGCAACTGCCAAGAAGGCTCCCGCCACAAAGGCTCCCGCTAAGAAGGCCACCCCGCCGGCGAAGTCGAGCGCACCGAAGAAGGCTGCCGCCGCCCAGAAGGGCGCGCCGGCCAAGAAGGCCGCCCCTCCCAAGCCGGCCGCCTCGAAGAAGGCAGCTGCGACGCCCAAGGCAACGCCTGCGAAGAGCGCAGCGCCACCGAAGAAGGTCGCCGCCGCGCCGGTCAAGAAGGCTGCCGCCGCGCCCAAGAAGGCGGCACCTGCGCCCGCCGCTGCGGCTGCACCGGCCAAGAAAGCTGCGCCGGCACCGGCCGCCAAGAAGGCAGCGCCGGCCAAGAAGTCGAGCTCGGCCCCGATCGTGTTCGAGATCCCGGCCGTCAAGGGTGTGACCAAAGAGGGCGTCGCCTACACCAAGGACTTCGACGTCAAGTTCCTCACGGCGCAGCGTGCCCTGCTGCTGGAGGAGAAAGCTGCGCTCACCGGCCAGGCAACTCGATTGGAGGACGAGGCCAACTCGTTGATCGAGGAGCAGGAGATGGGTGACGTGCAGTTCGACGACGAGGGCGGCGAGGGCGACACCATGGTCGTCGAGCGCGAACGCGACCTCACGCTGTCAGCGCAGGCCCGCCAGACGATCGCCGACATCGAGGCCGCGCTGGGGCGGCTGACAACGGGTCACTACGGCTACTCGACCGAGTCCGGCCGACCGATTCCGCGTGAACGCCTGGAAGCGATTCCGTGGGCGACGATGCTGGTCGAGGAGAAGGTCGGCGGGATCGGCCGTCGATGACCGAGGATGCGGAGGCCGAGGTTCTCTCGACCACGCAGACCGAAGACACCGAGCCTGACCAGCCGCCAGCCCACCGTGCGGTGACGCCGGTGCTCACTGCTGCGATCGTGCCGATCGTCGTCGCCGTCGATCAGCTGACCAAACACTGGGCACTGTCCGATTTGACCGACTCAGGACCGCGGCACGTGATCTGGACACTGCAGTGGAACCTGACACGCAACAGTGGCATGGCGTTCTCGAAGGCGCAGGGCATCGGCCCGGTGATCGGGATCGTTGCGCTGCTCGTGGTCGTCTGGCTGGCGTGGACGAGCCGAATGCTGACCGCACGGACCACGCGTGTCGCGGCGGGGCTGATCGCCGGCGGGGCGATCGGGAACCTCGCCGACCGGCTGTTCCGGGGAGACCGAATCCTTCACGGTGCGGTCGTCGATTTCATCGACTTCCAGTGGTTTCCGATCTTCAACGTCGCAGACATGGCGATCGACATCGGTGGTGCGCTGTTCGTGTTGTGGACCCTTCTCGGGCATCGCCGGGCGCGAGCGGCGGCATGATCCACGAGGAGATCCCGCCCGCACTGGCCGGTGAGCGGCTGGACCGGATCGTCGCCTTGGTCACCGAGGCCAGTCGTGCCGATGCCGCCACGCTCGTCGCCATCGGCGGCGTGCTGGTCGATGGCACGGTCGTCACGTCGGGCAAGCAGCGGTTGCAGCTCGGCCAGATCATCGATGTCGACGAGTCCCGGCTGCCGACCACCGACCTGCCGGTCGCCGACGCCTCAGTGACATATACCGTGGTGTACGAGGACGAGCACGTGATCGTCGTCGACAAGCCGGCCGGGCTGGTAGTGCACCCGGGCGCCGGCAACCCCACCGGCACGTTGGTCAACGGCCTGCTGACCAGGTATCCAGAACTGGCCGAGATCGGCGAGCCGCACCGCCCGGGCATCGTGCATCGTCTCGACATCGGCACGTCCGGCCTGATGGTCGTCGCCCACTCGGTTCGGGCCTACCACTCGCTGGTGTACGCCCTCTCCCAACGCGACGTCACCAGGGTCTATCGCACCCTGGTGTGGGGTCACCTGGCGAATCCCCACGGAGTGATCGACGCGCCGATCGGGCGCGACCATCGCGATCCGATGCGGATGGCCGTCGTCGTCGACGGCAAGTCGGCGCGCACGCGCTACGAGGTGCTGGCCGAGTACGGCACGCCGGCCGAGGCCAGCTCGTTGGAATGCCGGTTGGAATCCGGTCGCACGCACCAGATCCGCGTGCACCTCGCAGCGATCGGCCATCCGGTCGTCGGTGACGGCACGTACGGTGGTATCCGGCACGGCATCTCGACGCCGCGGCCGTTCCTCCATGCAGCGGAACTGGAGTTCGTGCACCCCGGCAACGGGGAGCGTATGTCGTTCTCCTCGCCGCTGCCGGATGACCTGGCAGCGGTCGAGGCGCAACTCACAACGTAGCGAGGCCGTCCTCGAGGCGAGCCTCGGGCCACGGGGCCACACCCCGAGCGGCATCGGCAACCGATTGCAGCGTGAACCCCTCGAGCAGGCGCTTCATCTGCTCGCCCGCGGACTTCCAGATGGCCAGCAGCACACACTGGCCCTCGTGATCGCATGATCCGTCCTGGTGTGGTTCGCCGAAGTCGCCGAGGCTGATCGGGCCGTCGACAGCTGACAGGATCTCGCCGATGCGTATGTCGGCGGGGCTCCGGGCCAGCACATATCCGCCACCCACACCGCGTTTGGACTTCACCAGACCTGCGCCCTTGAGGGCGAGCAGGATCTGCTCCAGATAGGGCTGGGGGATGGCGGTGCGTTCGGCGATGTCGCGCACCGACGTGGGTCCGGTCCCGTCCATGTGCAGCGCCAGAGAGAGAAGGGCTCGGCAGGCGTAGTCGCCTTTGCTGGAAACGCGCACCCCTCCATCGTACGGCCTTCTGCCCGGTCCGGAGGGAATCCCGGCTGGCGCACACCGGGCACAAGGTGCTGGACTGATTCCCCGTGAACGACGAACCGATCTTCCCCGACTATTCCGGCGCGAACGTTCGTGCGATCGTCCCGACCTTGCTGGCCCCGAACCGGGGTGCCGATCGAGCGTGGATGCCGGCGCCGGTGCGCGACGCCCGCCAAGTCGTGATCCTGGTGCTCGACGGGCTCGGCTGGGAGCAGTTGGTCGAGCATCGCGAGCACATGCCGACTCTCGGCGCGTTCGAGGGCGGGCCGATCACGACGGTGGCACCGTCGACGACAGCGACGGCACTGACGTCCATCACCACAGGCCTCACGCCGGGCGAGCACGGGCTCGTCGGCTATCGGATGGACGTGGGTGGCGAGGTGCTGAACGTGTTGCGATGGGCGACCGAGACCGGCGACGCCCGCCGCAAGCACGAACCGCGACGGGTGCAACCCTTCGCACCGTTCATGGGCGAGCCCGTGCCGGTCGTGACCAAAGCCGACTTCGAACGAACAGCGTTCACCGAGGCTCATCTGCGCGGTGGGCGGATGGTCGGGTGGCGCGCGGCCTCGAGTCTTGCCGTCACCGTCGGTCAGCTCCTCCGCGAAGGCGAGCCGTTGATCTACGCCTACTACGACGGCATCGACAAGATCGCCCACGAGCGCGGGTTCGGTGCGTACTACGAGGCCGAGCTGCGCTCTGCCGACGACATCGTCGAGCGGGTGCGCGCCCAACTCACCGACGGTGCCGCCCTGCTCGTGACTGCCGATCACGGCCAGGTCGACGTCGGGCTCAACATCCGACCGATGGCCGCCGACGTGCAAAGCCTGACCCGGCACCTCTCCGGTGAGGGGCGGTTCCGATGGCTGCATGCGCGTCCCGGCGCGGCGGATGACCTGCTGCAGGCCGCAAAGGGTGCGCACAGCGATGTCGCCTGGGTGATGAGCCGGCAGCAGCTGATCGAGGGTGGCTGGTTCGGATCCGTGGTCAGTCCGCCCGTTGCCGCGCGGTTCGGCGACGTGGCGTTGATCACCAAGGCGCCCATCAGCTTCCTCGACCCCGCCGACAGTGGACCGTATCCACTGGTCTGTCGACACGGGTCGCTCACATCTGCTGAGATGCTGGTGCCATTGTTGGCCAGCACGTCGTGAAGTCACCCACTACCAAGGAGCACCCGATGGCGATCGAAGAAGCCCCAGCCGAAGCAGTCGAACTCGTCGTCGCACCGCAGCCCGAACCCGAACAGACGGAAACGGTCACGGCGCCCGCCAAGGTGATGCGCATCGGTTCGATGGTCAAGCAGTTGCTCGAGGAGGTGCGCACCGGTGCCCTCGACGAGGCCAGCCGCGAGCGCCTTGCGGAGATCTACGAGCGCTCGATCGTGGAGTTGTCGGAGGCACTGTCGCCCGACCTGCAAGACGAACTTCGCAACCTCGCTCTGCCGTTCAAGGACGGCGAGATTCCCTCCGACGGCGAGTTGCGGGTGGCCAAGGCGCAGCTGGTCGGCTGGTTGGAGGGTCTCTTCCACGGCATCCAGGCCACCTTGTTCGCCCAGCAGATTGCCGCCCGCCAGCAGCTCGAGGGCATGCGCCAGATCGGTCCTGCGGCCACCGCCGGAGGCCCCGGTCGGGGACCGATGGGCCCTTCGGCGGCCATCGACGTGCCCGATCGGCCCGGCACGTACCTATAGGCGACCGCCTTCTGGGAGCGAGTAGGGTCGCGCGAACAACATCCATGTAAGTCGTCGGCCAGTGAGCGGCCAGCAAGGCCATACGAGCGGCCGGAAAGGGAGGGAGTGCGCCAGTGGGGGATTCATTCACCCACCTCCACGTCCACACCGAGTTCTCGATGTTGGACGGCGCAGCGCGCCTCGACGACCTTGTCGCCAAGGCGGTCGCCGATGGTCAGCCGGCCCTCGGCATCACCGACCACGGCAACATGTACGGGGTCTTGGAGTTCTTCAAGGAGTGTCGTGCGCAGGGCGTCAAGCCGGTCATCGGCACCGAGGCCTACATGGCGTACGAGACCCGCAGCGAGCGCCCGCCGCGGCGCGGTCGCGTCGATGATTCCGGCGGTGACACCGAAGGTGGCAAGAAGCTCTACTACCACCTCACGTTGCTGGCCGAAAGCGATCAGGGGTACCGCAACCTCATCCAGCTCGCCAGCCTGGCGTTCATGGAGGGCTACTACTACAAGCCGCGCATGGACTGGGAGCTGCTGGCCCGCTATCACGAAGGGTTGATCGCGACGACGGGATGCCTCGGCGGGCACGTGTTGCAATCGCTGTTGCAGGGCGATGAGAAAGGTGCGCTCGACAAGGCCGGGCGGCTGCAGGAGATCTTCGGCAAGGACAACCTGTTCGTCGAGTTGCAGGACCACGGGCTGCAGGCCCAGCGCGACACGAACCCCAAACTG
The DNA here is from genome assembly GCA_043758005.1 of Ilumatobacteraceae bacterium. Taxonomy (GTDB): domain Bacteria; phylum Actinomycetota; class Acidimicrobiia; order Acidimicrobiales; family Ilumatobacteraceae; genus JAENVT01. Next base: position 2,118 of record JAYVOI010000019.1, on the reverse strand, counting down.
ATCGAGATCGCCCGCAAGATCGGCGCTCCGTTGATCGCCACCAATGACTCGCACTACGTGCACCGCGAGGACCACGAAGCACACGACGCGTTGTTGTGCGTGCAGACCGGGGCCACCCTCAGCGACCCGAAGCGGTTCAAGTTCGAGGGCCAGGAGCACTACCTGAAGACCTCGGCCGAGATGCGCTACCTGTTCCGCGACTTTCCCGAGGCGTGCGACAACACGCTGTGGGTCGCCGAGCGCGCCGACGTCAACATCGAGTTCGGCAAGCCGCAGTTGCCCGATTTCCCGATCGTCGAGGGCTTCGCCGACGACGCCAGCTACCTCGACCATCTCACGTGGCAAGGTGCCAAGCAGCGGTGGGGTGACGACCTGTCTCCGTCGGTCGTCGAACGCTTGGCCTACGAGTTGCAGGTCATCAAGAACATGGGCTTCGCCTCGTACTTCTTGATCGTGTGGGACCTCATCAAACACGCCAAGGACCTCGGCATCCGCGTCGGCCCCGGGCGAGGCTCGGCCGCGGGCTGCGCCGTCGCGTACTCCCTTCGGATCACCGACCTCGACCCCATCAAGTACGACCTGCTGTTCGAACGCTTCTTGAACCCCAGCCGCATCTCGATGCCCGACATCGACATGGACTTCGACTCCAGGTACCGCGACGAGATGATCCGCTACGCAGCCGAGAAGTACGGCCGCGACCACGTCGCCCAGATCATCACCTTCGGCACCATCAAGGCGCGCAATGCCGTCCGCGATGCGGCGCGAGTGCTGGGCTACCCATACGGGGTGGGCGACAAGATCGCCAAGGCCATGCCTCCGCTGGTGATGGGCCGCGACACGCCGCTGAAGTACTGCTTCGAGCAGAACCCGAAGTACCTCGATGGCTACAAGGCGGCCAGCGAACTGCGGGCGATGTGCGATGCGGACCCCGACGTCAAGCGAGTCGTCGACGTCGCCAAGGGGCTCGAGGGCCTGAAGCGCAGCGATGGCATCCACGCCGCGGCGGTGGTGATCACCAAGGAGCCGCTGACCGCGTACCTGCCGATCCAGCGCAAGCCCGAGGCCGGCGGCAAACCGGAGGACGCGCCCGTCGTCACCCAATACGAGATGCACGGCGTCGAGGAACTCGGTCTGTTGAAGATGGACTTCCTCGGGTTGCGCAACCTCGACGTGATCAGCGACACCGTCGCCATGGTCCGCGCCGTCAAGGACCCGACGTTCGACATCGACAGCGTGCCCCTCGACGATCAGGCGGTGTTCGACCTGATGGCGCGTGGCGAGACGATGGGGGTGTTCCAGCTCGAATCGCCACCGATGCGCGCTCTGCTGCGATCCTTGGCGCCGACCAGCTTTGGCGACGTCTCCGCTGTGCTGGCGCTGTACCGGCCGGGGCCGATGAGCGTCAACATGCACTACGACTACGCCGATCGCAAGAACGGTCGGCAAGAGGTCAGCTACTTCCATGAGGATGCCAAGGAGGTGCTCGGCGACACGTACGGCCTGATGATCTATCAGGAGAGCGTCATGCGCGTTGCTCAGAAGTTCGCCGGCTACTCGTTGGCCGACGCCGACAACTTGCGCAAGGCGATGGGCAAGAAGTCGCGCGAGGTGATGGCCGACGAGCGCAGCAAGTTCGAAGCGGGGTGCGAAGCCAATGGGTATGGGCGCACACTCGGCGTCGAGTTGTTCGAGGTGATCGCCCGCTTCGCCGACTATGCGTTCACCAAGAGCCACGCCTTCGGCTACGGGCTGGTCACTTACCAGACCGCGTACCTGAAGGCGCACTATCCGGTCGAGTACATGGCGTGCTTGTTGTCGTCGGTGAAGAGCAACATCGACCGTGCGGCGGTGTATCTCAGCGATGCGCGGGCAATGGGACTGAAAGTACTGACGCCCGACCTCAACCGTTCGATCACCGAGTTCGCCGCGTTGGCACCGGCCGATGTGCCGGTCGATGTCGTGTTGCCCTTTGGCAGCCCTGGTGCAATCACGTTTGGCCTGGCCGCGATTCGAAACGTTGGCCAAGGCCTGGTCGAGCTGCTGCTCGCCGAGCGCGACGCGAACGGTCCGTTCGATTCGTTCTACGACTTCGTCGAGCGTGTGCCCGAGTCGGTGTTG
>JAYVOI010000018.1:0-14356 GCA_043758005.1 Ilumatobacteraceae bacterium | reverse complement strand
ACACCTCACGTTCGCCGCCACCGAGACGTCTACTGTTCGTGAACCACAACGTCCCGTTCGAGCGAGTCGTCGTCGGGCACGGCGCCACCGTGCTGCGGGTGTGCCGCGCCGTGCTCGGCCGCGCCGATGCCGACGACGCATGGTCGGAGACGTTCCTCGCGGCGTTCAGGGCCTACCCAGACCTGCCAGCGGGAGCGAACGTCGAGGCGTGGCTGGTGACGATCGCTCATCGCAAGGCGATCGACATCACCCGTGCGATCGCTCGACGGGCGGTTCCGGTCGGCGAGGTGCCGGAGACCTCAGCGCCCGACGGCGCCGAGGCCCGAGATCACGACGTGGCAGACGCCGTGTCGCGCCTGCCGGCGAAACAGCGCCAAGTGATCGCCTACCACTACCTCGCCGGCCTGCCCTACGCCGAGATCGGCGCCATCATCGGCGGCAGCCCCGACGCCGCACGGCGCGCCGCGGCGGACGGAATCGCAACGCTCAGACGCACGTATCGGAACCTCCCCGACCCGAAAGGACGAACATCATGAACACAAGCGACGACCTGATCCGCGATCTGGAGTTGGCGTACGCCGACGATGCGGACGATCTGCGAGGGCTGCACGCACGTCTCGTCGACGCAGCGCAACGAGAGGGAGCTCTCGATGTCGCCTACCGCACGATCGACTCACCGGTCGGCACCCTGTTGCTGGCCGCGACCGAGCTCGGCCTCGTCCGCGTCGCCTACGAGAGCGAGGACCACGATGCGGTCCTCCAGCACCTCGGTGAGCGGATCAGCCCCCGCATCCTCGAAGCCCCGGCTCGACTCGACCCAGTCAGCCGTGAGCTCGACCAGTACTTCGCCGGCCGGTTGCGAACCTTCACGGCACCGCTCGACCGGCGGCTGTCGAGCGGGTTCCGCCTGACCGTGCTCGAACACCTCACCGACATCGCCTACGGCCATACCGCGAGCTATGCCGCTGTTGCGGAGCTCGCCGGAAACCCGCGGGCCGTGCGTGCCGTCGGAACCGCCTGTGCGACCAACCCGATCCCGGTCGTCGTGCCATGTCACCGGGTGCTGCGTGCCGACGGCACGCTCGGCGGATACCTCGGTGGCAGCGATGCCAAGCGCGCGCTGCTGGCCCTCGAGTCGGCCGCATGAGCGACGCTGACGCCGCCGTCGTGCGCGACCGAGTCCACGCCGTCGACTGGCCGACGGTCACGATGGTGCTCGACGACGTGGGACTCGCCCCGCTCGGTCCGGTGCTCGACGGTGACGAGTGCAACGAGCTGATCGCCCTCTACGACACCCACGATCGGTTCCGGTCGACCGTCGACATGGCCAGCCACCGATTCGGTCGAGGCCAGTACCGGTACTTCAACCGACCGATGCCCGCCGTCGTCGGCGAGCTGCGAGCAGCGTTCTGGCCGCACCTGCTTCCGGTCGCCAGCGAATGGGCCGATCGACGAGGTCAACCGGCACCGTGGCCCGACACACTCGACGAGTGGCTCGATCAGTGCCACGCCGCAGGGCAGTCGCGGCCAACCCCGCTGATGCTGCGGTACGGGCCGGGCGACTGGAACGCGCTGCACCGTGACCTGTACGGCGAACTCGTCTTTCCGTTGCAGGTCGTGATCGGCCTCAACGACCCGAACGCCGACTACACCGGAGGCGAATTCGTGGTCGTCGAGCAACGACCACGGGCACAGTCACGGGCGACCGCGACGGCGATCCCGCTCGGTCACGGCATCGTCTTCACGACCCGTGATCGGCCCATCCGCACACAGCGCGGTTGGGCGTCGGCGCCGATGAGACACAGCCTCAGCGTCGTGCGAACCGGACGCCGCCACGCACTGGGCCTCATCTTCCACGACGCTCAGTGAACCGCTCGGGTTAGCGGGTCAGCTGTCGAACCGCAGGCGGATCGCGCACTCGGGGGCTTCTGCGCGCCGGAACAGCTTGCGGACAAGGTCGCTGGCGCTCAGCAAGAGCATGACGATGCGGTACTTGCGGCGGATCGCCGAACGCACCGGACGGGCGTCGTCGGCCAACAGCACCTCGGCGGTCGCATGCAACGCAGTCGAGCCCGCTACGACCTTGCCGCGCATGCTGCACGCCTGCACCGTCACCGATGGGTTGTTGCGAATGCGCTTGACCTTGCCCGAGGTGTCCTCTGTGGTGAAGCCGGCGGCACCGTCGGGCAGGGCGGCGATCCACACCGGAGTCGCCACCGCATCGCCGTTCTTGCGGAACGTCGTCAACAGCACGTACTTCTCGTCGGCGATGGCCACACCGAAACGCTACCCGAGCACCCGTGGGCATTGGTCCGGGTAGCGTCTCCGCGTGCCCGACCGACATCCCGATCCAGCGACCGGCTTGACCAGCGCCGAAGTGGCCGACCGAGTCAAGCGAGGCTTGACGAACCTCGTGCCCAACGCGCCGACACGCAGCGTCGGCCAGATCGTGCGTGGCAACGTTTTCTCACCGATCAACCTCATCGTCGCGATCCTTGCTGCCCTGGTGATCGCCGCGGGCTCTCCGAAAGACGCGTTGTTCGGTGGGGTCATCGTCGCCAACAGCGTGATCGGTGTGGTGCAAGAGCTTCGTGCCAAGCGCGTGCTCGACCAGCTACGGGTCGTCAATGCGCCGCGCGCTCATGCGGTGCGCGACGGCAAGGTCACCGAGTTGCAGGTCCACGAACTGGTGCTCGACGACGTCGTCGAGTTGCGCACCGGCGCCCAGGTCGTGGCCGATGGGCTGGTGTTGACCCACGAGAACCTCGAGATCGATGAATCGCTGTTGACGGGCGAGGCCGACCCGGTGGTGAAAGGCGACGGCGACGACGTGTTGAGCGGCAGTGCCGTGGTCGCCGGCACCGGTCGCATGGTGGTGACGAAGGTCGGCGCCGACAACTACGCAGTGAAGCTCGCCGAGGAAGCCCGGCGGTTCACGTTGGTCAACTCGCCGCTGCGCAACGACGTCAACCTGATCGTCACCTGGGTCGGCTACCTCATCATCCCGGTCGGCCTGCTGCTTGCCAGCAGCCAGTTCCTGCGCCGCGACGAAGGCTGGCAGCAATCGATCATCAGCACCGTTGCCGGCCTGGTCGGAATGGTGCCGGAAGGTCTGGTGCTGTTGACGAGCGTCGCCTTCGCCGTCGGCGTTGTTCGGCTCGCCCGACACCGGTGCCTCGTGCAGGAGCTTCCCGCGATCGAGGTGCTTGCCCGAGTCGACGTGTTGTGCGTCGACAAGACCGGCACGATCACCGAGGGCATGCTCGCCCTCGCCGACGTGGAGGTCGTCAACTCGGCCGACCGAGCCGGCGTCGATGCGGCGCTCGCCGCGCTCTCGCAGCTCGACCCCGACCCGAACGCAACCTCGCGCGCGTTGCAGAACGCGTACCACGATGCCACGTCGTGGACGGCCACCGGCCGGGTGCCGTTCTCGTCGGCTCGCAAGTGGAGCGGCATGACGTTCGCCGACCACGGCAGTTGGGTGCTGGGCGCGCCCGAGAACGTGCTGACATCGGGCTACTCGGGCGACATGCAGGCCACGGTCGAATCCCATGCCCGATCGGGGCAACGCGTCCTCGTGCTGGCAACTGCCGACGGCGCGTTCAGCGACGGCGACGACGCAACGCTGCCCGCAGTCACCGCAGTCGCCCTCGTGCTCCTCGAAGACATCGTGCGCGCCGATGCGCCAGCCACGTTCAAGTACTTCGCGGCCGAAGGTGTGACCGTGAAGGTGATCAGCGGCGACAACAACGTCACGGTCGGCGCAGTCGCCAGACGTGCGGGCCTGACCGGATGGGAGGCCAACGTCGACGCGACGACGTTGCCCGAGGCGGGCACCGAAGCGTTCGCCGATGCCATCGAAGGCAGCACCGTGTTCGGCAGGGTGACCCCGCACCAGAAGCGAGCGATGGTCGGCGCGCTGCAGTCGCGAGGTCACACCGTGGCGATGACCGGTGACGGCGTGAACGACGTGCTCGCGCTGAAGGATGCCAACTGTGGCGTCGCCATGGCCTCGGGCAGCGAGGCAACCCGTGGCGTTGCCCAACTGGTCTTGATGGACTCCAACTTCTCGGCGATGCCGGCAGTCGTGGCCGAGGGTCGGCGGGTGATCAACAACATCGAGCGCGTCGCCAGCCTGTTCCTGGCCAAGACCGCGTACTCCGTCGTGCTGTCGGTCATCACGGGTGTCGTCGCTGTCGCGTATCCCCTGCGGCCCATCCACCTGTCGATCCTCAGTTGGTTCACGATCGGGTTGCCGGCGTTCTTCCTCGCCCTCGAACCCAACGACCAGCGCGTCAGCGAAGGCTTCCTCCGTCGGGTGCTCGGTCGAGCCGTGCCGGCCGGGTTGGTGATCGCCATCGTCACGATGAGCGTGTTCGCGATCGCCCAGCTCGACGAGGCGATCGACGCCGACCATGCACGCACCGTGGCGGTGCTGGTCGCCGGCTCGGTGGCGTTGATGAACCTCTACCGCGTCGCTCGCCCGCTGAACCGGCTACGAGCCGTACTGGTGATCACGATGGTGGCCCTGTTCGCACTGGCATTCGCCACGCCGTGGACGCGCGACCTGTTCGAGCTGCCCCGAACCTCCCTGTGGGGGTACGGGATGGCGGCCGCGTTCATTGCTGCCTCGTGGCCGCTCCTCGAACTCGGAAGCCGGGTCGCAACGCGCTGGCACCGCCGATAGGGTCCGCCACAACGGCTTCCCCCGAACCTCAACTCCATCCTTCGTTCGGGAGGAACTCATGACGTTTCGCCGCCCCCGCCTGCGCAACCGCAGACAGGTCATCGACATCCAATTCGGTGATCAACCTTGCTATGTGTGGCTGCCCAATCCTGATGAACCACTGGTCATCCGTGAGTTCGCCGATGCAGCCAACCTGGCTTCTGGTGTGCTCGACATGCCGGTCCAGAAAGAGGTGATGACCCTGCTCGACGAGCGGCGTCAGGTCACGGCGATGTTCGCCGACCCGCCAACCGAGCTCGGTCTGTTCGTCGGGTGGTGCGATGGGCCCGGCCTCGAGGTGCCGTTCTCGCAGACGTTGATGATCTGCGTCGCCGATCACGTGGCCGATGCACCGCCCGGTGCCGAAAACCGCATCGGGTACTTCGAGCTGCGCCGCATCCACATGCTGCAGGGCCTGCAACTGCTCGACATCTTGCTCGTCGACCACGAACGCGTGCAGAGCCTGGCGATCGCGTGCGACCCCGACGCGATCTGGTTCGAAGGCTTCGCCCCCATGGAGGCGGCCTGAGCACGGCGACTTACCATGGCTGCATGACCAACACCGTCGTCACCGGCGCCAACAGCGGCATCGGCCGGGCAACCGCCATCCACCTCGCCCAGCAAGGCCACACCGTCTTCGGCACGGTACGAAGCGTCGACAAGGCAGCGAAGCTGCAGGCGATGTCGGCCGAGGCCGGCGTCGAGATCACGCTCGTCGAACTCGACGTGGCCGACGACGTGTTGGTCCGCGTCGGATTCGAGCACATCCTCGAGGCGACGGACGGCCAGGTCGATGTGTTGGTCAACAACGCAGGGGTCGGTGGCAACGCGGTGACCGAGGAGTGCCCACCGTCGACGTACCTCGACGTGATGAACGTCAACCTGTGCGGCGCGGTCCGCTGCCTGCAACAGGTCCTGCCGGGCATGCGCGCTCGGCACGGCGGCGCCATCGTCAACATCACCTCGGTCGCCGGTCGCTTTGCGGCGATCGGCCAATCGCCATACGTCACCTCGAAGTGGGCGTTCGAGGGACTGAGCGAGGGGTTGGCCCAGGAGTTGGCGCCATTCGGAATCCGCGTTGCCATCATCGAACCGGGTGTCACCAAGAGCGCGATCTTCGCCAAGAACATCGATGCGCCGAACCAGAGTGGCGCGTACGACGCCCACTACCGACGGCTCTTCCAGTTCTACGCCGCGGGCCACGCCCAGGCCACCGACCCATTCGAGGTGGCCCGACTCATCCACCACGCGGTCACCACCGACGCGCCCCAGTTGCGGTACGCCGTCAGTTGGGGCGGTCCGGAGGTGATCGCCGGGCGTGAGGCGATGACCGACGAAGCGTGGGTGGCGCTCGGCGACCACATCGACGATGCCGACTACTACGCCGCATTCCAGTCAGCGTTCGGTCTCGACATTGCCCACATCTAGCTTTGGCAGCAGCGCGGCGAATCGTTTGGCGAACAGGTAGGCATCGCCCGGCCATCGGGCCGAGACGTAGTTGCCATCCTCGACGACGAATGCCGGGGCATCGTCGGTGTCGGTGCCGCGAGCAGTACCCGGGCGCGGGCCGCGCCGCAACTGGTCGGCGCTCCGCAACGCAGCGCACACCTCATCTTCCACGTAGTCGGGGTAGGTGCGGTAGTAACGACCGAGCTTCCACGCGGTGAGCCAGTAGGCAGTGCGCTCCATCTGCTTCGTCAAACACGTGGTCCGCCGGGCGAACAGCACGCTCTTGCCCGTATACGGATCTACTGTCCGCGCCAACACCAGCACCCCGTGACAGATTGCGCCGATCGGATGACCGAGCCCCCAGAACGCGGCAACCTTGGACTGCAGTTCGGTGCTGCCCAGGTATTGACGCATCCCTGCGGCGTGGCCACCGGGCAACAGCAACCCGTCGAACTGCGACGGCTCGATCTCCGACCAACGAACGGGATGCCGGAAGGCCCTGTCGACCACCATCTGGTCGTACCAGCGCAGCGCCTCGTGGGCCGCACCGAGCTTGCCGAACAGCACGCCAGTGATCAGCAACGGGTCGGCAGCGGGCACCACATCGCCTCGCTCCGTCGCGAACACAACGGTGTGCCCGAGGCGGGTCAGCACCTTCCACGGCACCGCCACCTCGGTGACATCGAAGTCGGTATCGGGCAGCGGCAGCAGGACGGTCGCCATCACACGGCAGAACGGTGCAGCACGGCCCACGTCGGCGTCACGATCACGCCGCCGCCGTTCACCTCGGCCTCACCGTCGACGATCAACGAGAGCCCATCGGTCTGCGCCGGCGGGAACATCAACACCACGAGCGGGTTGCGAACCACATTGGCTCGGCTGGAATGGCCGGTCTCGCAGCGCAGTCCAGACGTCACCAACGACGGCCTGACCGCGAGCAGGTGTGGTCGCTCCTCACCACTGGTCACGAGGTAGCACCACGGATACTCCAACAGCTTGTCGGGCAGTTCTTCCAGCGCGACCGCGATGCTCACGCCCCGGACACTACTTGGCGACGATGCGGTCGCGAATCCGCGAGTCGTGGGTCAGGCGACGACCGTGCAGGACTTCGGAATCGTCAACAGCGGGTAGGGATCCACGGCTGCGCCGCCCATGGGGTGCACCTCGAAGTGGAGGTGGTAGTTCCCCGGGCCCGGGTTCCCGGTATCGCCGACATAGCCGATCACCTGTCCACGGGTCACCGTGTCACCGACCTTCAAGCCATCAGCGAAATGCGACATGTGGCCGTAGAAGTAGTACGTGCCGTCGGCGATTCGCACATACCAGGCGTTGCCCGACAACACTGCGTTCGGCTCGCCGTTGATGGCTTGCCGCCACAGCACACCGTTGTCCACGGCATAGACCTGCTGGTCCAACGACGCCATCAGGTCGATGCCTTCGTGGGTCCGACCACCCGACCGGGTTTGACCGAAACTGGTCTTGCTGAGCGCGCACTTCGGAAGCGGGTCCATCGGGAACATCACGACGCCGGATTGGCTCAACCGAACGGCCGGCTTCAGCGCCGTCGCGGCGAGCTCGATCTGCGACGGCCCGATCGTTGCGGCCTGCGCGGGGTGGTTCACCATTGCGCTGGCGCCGACCGTCAGCAATGCCGCGGCCAGAACCAGGGCAGTGCGGCGACGCAGATGGGTGGTGACCATGAACCAAACTTCCGTTGAGATGTGCTAATAGCCCGACCGCCCGCAGAAACAGTATCGGCATCATCAAGGGATGACTAGAGGGGAAGTTCGTCGCGGCACGTCGGAGACCGCTCGGCGCGACCGGTCTCGGAATGGTTCCCGCTACAGCGCGACGGCGAGATCGGCATCGAGGATCGCCTGATCCTCGGCGTCGGCAATCGGCACGGCTCTCGCCATTTCCCAGCTCTGAGCTGCGGCAACGTCGTCGCCAAGTGCCTTCAACGCCCGCGCCCGAGCCTCGTGGGCGTAGGCCAGATCGAAGTCGGCAAGGCCGTGTTCCAGGCACACGGCCATGCATCGATCGGCATATCGCAGCGACAACTCGGGCTGACCGACCAGCAATTGAACCTTCGAAAGCAACCACGCACCGCGAGCATCGTTGGCCGGGCCACGACGCACCGCGCGAGCCCAGTGATAGGCCGACGCATAGGCACGGCGCAACATCTCCTCATCGTTGTCCGATGTGCGCTCTGCCTCGATCATCTCCCACGCGGAGTTGTTGCACTCGATCCCCTGGGCTCGATGCCACTCGCCGGCGGCGTCCTCGATCGGCGGCAACGGTGCGGTCAGCGGTGGCAGCGACTCGCCCGTCTCGACGACGGTCTTCAAACCATCGAGCACGTACACCCAGCCGTCTTTCACGTTGGCCCACGTCAACGGACTCCGCGCCAAGTCGCCGTGCTCGAGTCGCAGCCGGGTCAGGCCGTCACCGACCGGCTCGACGATCCACTCCACGCGGCTCGGCGGCTCCTCCGACATCGCCGCGTCGTACAACGTGTGCCACGTCATGATCAGCCGATGCGGCGGGTCCACCTCCTCGATCACGCCGTCGATCGCCGGCCGGCCTTCACCGATCGTCGTGCGGTACGGCTGGCCCTTGACCGGAGGCGAGTCGAAGGCGCTGCCATGGAAGTACCGGCGCGTCCACGACGGCTCGACGATGGCATCCCACACCTGTTGGGGCGTGGCCTTGATGAAGATCTGGTAGACGTGCTTGGTGATGGCCATTGCGGGCTCCTAGTTCGTGGCGCGCTCGAGGTCGTGACGGACACCAACCAAGGCGCGGGTGAATGGTTGGGCGTACTTGCTGACCCACCGATCGGCGATCTCGCCGATCGGGACCGGGTTGAGGAAGTTCTGCTTGGTGCGACCGACTCGTTTGGTGGCGACGAGGTTGGCGGCCTCGAGCACGCTGAGGTGCTTCATCACGCCGAACCTGGTCATCTCCGGAAATCGATCACACAAGGCCTGCACCGTCTGGCCGTCGCGTTCGAACAGCGCGTCGAGGATCGACCGTCTGGTCGGATCCGCGAGTGCTCTGAACACCTCGTCCATGGCCGGATAATATGAGACTAATTGGTCACATGTCAAGGACAACGTTCGGCCCGCCAATCTTGACCGGAATAGTCGGGTATTGGTTAGTGTTGTCCAGCACGAATCAGCCAGCTCGATCCATTCACCACCGAAGACAAAAGGACCCGCCATGACCGTTCGCCTCGGAGACACCGCCCCCGACTTCACCGCCGACACCACCCAGGGCGAGATCCACTTCCACGATTGGCTGGGCGACTCTTGGGGTGTGCTCTTCAGTCACCCGAAAGACTTCACGCCGGTCTGCACCACCGAGCTCGGCTACGTCGCCAAGATCAAGCCGGAGTTCGACAAGCGCAACGTCAAGGTCATCGGCCTGTCGGTCGACCCGGTCGAGAGCCACGTGAGGTGGGAAGCCGACATCGCCGAGACGCAAGGCACGCCGGTGAACTTCCCGATGATCGGTGATCCCGATCGCCAGGTCGCCGACCTCTACGACATGATCCACCCCAACGCCAGCGACACCATGACCGTGCGCTCGGTGTTCGTCATCGGACCCGACAAGAAGGTCAAGCTGACCATCACCTACCCTGCCTCGACCGGGCGCAACTTCGACGAGATCCTCCGAGTGATCGACAGCCTGCAGCTGACCGCCAAGTACAAGGTCGCCACGCCGGCCAACTGGGTCGACGGCAACGACGTGATCATCGGCGGCCCGGTGACCAACGAAGAAGCCGAGAAGCTGTTCCCGCAGGGTTGGACCACGATCAAGCCCTACCTGCGAGTCCTCCCCCAGCCCAACAAGTAGTCACTCGATCATCAGCGGCGCTTGTCGCCGGGTCGGCGCAGCTCTTTGCGCATGACGAATCGCAATCCGCTCCAGGTGTCGTCGATCGCGCACACCTTGTTGTCGACCCATCCGCTCGGTAGCAGTTCGGCGCGCAGCACGTCTTCGGTGATGTCGGTCGGCACGCCGCTGGCCTTCTTCGGCCACGCCACCCACACGCCGCCGGCGGGTGCCGCGGCCTTCGTCAGCTTCGGCCATGCGGCGACGAGCTTGGCTCGCGATGTGAAGAAGGCGACGACGACATCGAGCGGCGCCAGCAACGACTTCTGCCAGACCGCATCGCCGTAGTCGCCGAGCGTCTCGGCGAACCCGGCCGGAGGATCGACGACCACGAACACCGCGTCGTCGACGATCCCGAGCTTCTTCGGCAACGGAGTACCCGAGTAACCAGCCATCACACGCCTCTTTCACCGCAAGCGGGAACGCCCGGAACACTACGTCTCGTTCCGGGGCTGCCCGATTGTACGGGCGAGGCAGGAGGTCGCGCCCCGCTCGGCATCAGGCCCGGCCCATCACCTTGTCGACCACGATCTCGATGGCGACCCGGTCGGCTCGCTCCGATGGCTGCCGGTAACGGCCGGCGTACCCGGCAACGGCCAGGGCGACCGACGGCGCGTCGTCGACCAACCGAGCCACACCCTCCAGCGTGACCCACCGGCCACCGTCGACCTGGCTCACGGCTGCGCGGCAGTTGCGCGCGGCGTTGCGTGCCTTCGTCGAACTGGCAAAGGTGATGATTCGCACCACGCCGGCATCGGGGTCGTAGCTGAACCCGACCGGGACGACATGTGGCGACCCATCACGTCGCAACGTCGTCAACGTTGCCAGATGGCGCTCGGCCAGGAACGCAAGCATCTCGGGCGACATGAGGGGTGCGACGGAGTCCATCGAGGTCATTCCGTGGCGATCGCCTGCAGGATGTCGAGCTTGGTCGCTCTCCACGCGGGCACGACTGCGGCGACCACGCCGACAACAAACGCGATCAACAAGATGGCGGCGATCGTGGCGACCGGTACCGAGTACTTGGTCAGGCCCTGATCGCGCAACGCAGCGATCACCACGTACCCCAGCACCAACCCCATCACCACCCCGACAACCGCGCCGTAGACCGAGGTCAGCACGCTCTCCCAGCGGACGGTGGTGCGCACCTGAGCGCGAGTCATGCCGACCGCCCGCAGCAGCCCGGTCTCACGCCGTCGCTCGTAGACGGCGAGCAGCAACGTCAGCACGATCCCAAAGACGGCGATCACGATCGACAGCGCCAGCAGCCCGTAGATGAAGGCGAGGCTCTGGTCGACCAGTTCGGCACGGCTGTCGATGAACTGGTTGCGATCCTGCAGTTCCCCGATCCCATAGGCCGCGACCCGCTCGTCGACCGCAGTGCGGAATGCCGCATCGGCGACTCCAGGGGCGCGGGTCAGCGACACGAACCCCGCCGTGTTCGACAGGCTGGTGCCGGCAAACGTGTCGCGGTGGTACGTGCGTGCCGGGATGAAATCGGCGCTGGCGTAGATCCCCTGCACCACCAGTGCGCGCAGATGCTCATCGATCCGCACATCGAAGTCGTCGCCCAACTTCAGGTTCTTGCGCTTGGCCTCACCCTCGCTGATCAACATGCCATCGGGCGTCAGGGAAGCCAAGGAGCCCTGCAGGAACTCGAACTGCAGGAGGCCACCCGCGGTCTTGGGGTTGATGGTGGCACCGCCCGCCCGCTCGCCCGAGGCATCCGCAATCGGCACGAAACCGAGGCCCGTGGCCGCGCCGACTTCGGGCAGGGTGTTGAGTTGGTCGATGAACGTCTGGCTGAAGCTCAGCGCGCCGCCGTTGCTGGTGTTGATCACGTAGTCACCGACGAACGTCGAGCCGATCGTCTCGCGCAACTGCACCTTGATCGAAGCAGCGAACACCGACGCCCCGGTGACGAGGGCCACCCCGATCAGAACCGGTGCGGCGGTGCGGGCCGTGCGCTTCGGGTTGCGCTGCACGTTGCCGCGGGCCATGACACCGGTGACGCCGCGCCACCGCTGCACGGGCGCGCCCAGGAGGCGGGCGATCGGGCGCGCCATGACCGGACCGAGCAGCAGCACCGCGGCGAACAGCAAGGCGATGCCGGCCCCGAGCAGGATCCCGTCAGCGCCCAGCAGCACCGCGACGATCGTGCCGCCACCGACGACGGCACACGCGGCAGCGCCGATCATCCGCCCGCGAATGGAACCGGTTCGTTCGTACGCCGTGTCGACCATCGCCGCAACCGGCGGCACGCGCCCTGCTCCGATCGCCGGGGCGATCGCAGCGATCAGGCTGGCCGCAGTGCCGGACACGATCGTGATCACGACGGTGAACGGCTCCAGCGCCAGACCTCGTGCCGGGATCGAGTAGTCGAGCGCGTCGAGCAGGTTGCGGATGCCGAGCGCCAGGCCGATTCCGCCGAACAATCCGGCGATCGAGCCGAGCAACCCGATCACAGCGGATTCGATCAGCAGGGTCCACGTCACCTGCCGCCGGCTGGCGCCGATGGCACGCAGCAGTGCATTTTCGCGTTGGCGTTGCGCTGCGGTGATCGAGAAGACGTTGTAGATCACGAACATCCCCACGCCGAGCGCGATGAACGAGAAGATCGCCAGGAACAGCGTGATGAAGCCGAGGCTGCGTTCGATGTCGGTCTGCGTCTGCTTGGTGATCTCGGCAGAGGTCAAAGTCTCGGCGATGTTGGGGTCGAGCGCCGCCTTGATCCGCCCGACCAGTACGTCGTCGGGGACCGACCCGTCCCCTTTGACCAGCACGGCATCGACGAAGCCGGGTTTGGCGACGAACTCCTCGGCCGTCGCTGCATCGAACAGCGCCCAGGTCGCATTGCCCGGCGAGACGATGTTGTCGTACACGGTGATGCCGACGAGGGTGAACTCGCGTGACCCGCCCTCGGAATTGACTTTCACGTTGTCGCCGACCACATACCCGGCGTCGGTTGCCGTGATGGTGTCGAGCGCGACCTCTGACGAGTTGCTCGGCAGCCGCCCGCTAGCGAGCCGCCACACCGACAACGATCCCTCGTTCACGGTCGCGCCGAACGTCGGCGCCGTCGGGCGCTCGATCGGTTTGCCCCGCTTGTCGATCACGACCGCGTCGCCTTGCACGAACGCTTGCGCATCGGCGACACCCTCGACGGCGCGAACCTGATCGACGACCTCGACCGGCAATCGATCGCGGCGCTCGAAGCCGAGGAACCCTTCGACCGAGTTCGACGATTGCACGTAGCCGTCGACGCGTTCGAAGACATCGGCGAACAAGGCGTTGAACGTGCGCTGCACCGTGTCGCGGAAGATGAACGTGCCGCTGAGGAACGCTGTGCTGGCCACGATGGCGAGCGCCGTCAGCACGACACGACCCCATCGGGCCCGAACGTTCCGTAACGCGAGTCGGATCACACGCGCTTCAGTTCGTGATCCGGGTCACGCGACCCCAACTCATCTGCATTGGCTCATGTCGTGGCGATCGCTTCGATGATGTCGACCTTGGTGGCGCGCCGTGCTGGGATCACTGCGGCGATGACCCCGACGAAGAAGGCCGCCACGAGGATCACGAAGGTGCTCAGAATGGGCACGGTGAACACCGTGACACCCTGGTCGCGCAGAGACAGCACCAGCAGGTACCCGCTGAACAAGCCCAGCAGCACACCGAGCACTGCACCCAACATGCTGGTGATCACACTCTCCCAACGAACCGTCGAGCGCACCTGGCCGCGCGTCATACCGACCGCGCGAAGCAGACCGATCTCACGGCGCCGCTCGTACACCGACAGCAACAACGTGATCACGATGCCCACGGCAGCAATCACGATGGACAGCGCCAACAATCCGTAGATCAACGCCAGCAAGGTGTTGATGGACGATGCCTGGTCGTCGATGTACTGACTTCTGCTCTGCAGTTCGCCCGAGCCGTACTTGTCGACCAGTGGCTGGATCGCCGCCACGGCCTGCGGGGCGCTGACACCGTCGGCAAGATTGATGAACACGGAGAAGTCGAAGTAGCTCCCGGACGTGTTGGAGTACAGGCTGCGGTTGAGGACGTAGCTGCCCGCCAACTCGTCGGACGAATAGGTACCGACGATGTTCAACGGCAACTCGCCCAACCCGGTGAGGTTGATCTTCAACACATCGCCGAGCTTCAGGTGAGCGGACTTGAACTTCTTGTCGGAGACCATCATCGACGAGGTCGACAGGTCGGCATACGAGCCGCTGGTCAAGTGCAGGTCGAAGACCTGGCCGACAGTTGCGGGATCGACCA
>JAYVOI010000017.1:0-14387 GCA_043758005.1 Ilumatobacteraceae bacterium | reverse complement strand
AGGACGTCGGTCGGGACGTTGTGATCCTCGGTTGCCAGCGTCAGGTCGGGCCGACGCACGGGGCGGCCCGCGAGCCTGAGCCCATCGAACGCCTGGGGGCTCGTCACTTCGTGGACAAGGTGCAGGTCGATGTAGAGCAGGTCGGGTTCGTCCGCCGCCGAATGCACGACGTGACGTTCCCACAGCTTCTGGGCAAGGGTTCGGGGTGATGTTGTGTCCGGTGGCGCCTCAGGCATGGCGTCTCACTTTCTGAGATATGATTCTCGTTGATGGACAGTGTAAGCGGTGTCGGCGTCCTTGACAAAGGGGTTCTCATCCTCCGGGCGCTGGTGCGCGCGCCGCTCGATCTCGCCGCGTTGCAAGACGAGACAGGTCTGCCGCGGGCAACGGCGCACCGCTTGGCGGTCGCCCTCGAGTCACACGGACTGGTACGTCGCGATCCACAGGGTCGCTTCTGCCTCGGCTTCGAACTGATCCGGCTGGGGCGCGCCGCAGAAGACGAGTTCCCGCTGGCCGAGATCACCCGGCCGATCCTCACGGCACTGCGTGATGCGACCGGCGAGAGCGTGCAGTTGTACGTGGCCGACGGTGATGGCCGTCGCTGCGTGGTGTCGTTGGAATCCACACATGGCCTGCGATGGATCGTTCCGCAGGGGTCCCTGTTGCCACTCGACCGCGGCTCGGCGGGACGCGTGCTGCAGGGCGACGACCTGGCCGAGAGCGTCGAGGAGCGCGAGCCGGGCGTGGCCTCGGTCAGCGCGGCCGTGAGGGATCGCGGCGGGCGGGTGATCGCCGCGCTCAGCCTCAGCGGGCCGGTGGAGCGGTTGACCCGTCAGCCACGCCAACGATTTGGTCGACAGGTCGCCGATGCGGCGCGCGAGGTGACGGCTGCGGTCGGCCGTTAGCCAAGTCGAGGGAACAACCGACGCGCCGTGTCGGCCAACTCGGCCTGAGTGATCGGACTGTCGTGCCCGGTTATCCAGCCGAGTCCCGCGCCGACGATGGGCTCGGGTGTGAACGGCCAATCGCTGCCGTAGAGCACCTGGCTGCGGTCGACGAAGTTCAACAGGGCGGCCACGACCGGTGCACTCGCGCTGCCCGCCAGGTCGTAGTGCAACCGGCGGAGCTGGGCGACCACTGCCGCCGGGTCGTCGGCGCCCAGGAGCACGCTGATGCCGGCGATCCGCGGGGTGAGGAACGGGAGGGTGCCACCGGCGTGGGGCACGATCCAGCGAATGTCGGGATGTCGAGCCAACGTGCCTGACAACAACAGGTTGGTCACGGCGCGGGTGGTGTCGAAGGGGAACTCGATCATCGGTCGCGGATAGCCGAGCGACGTGCACTCCCAGCATGCCGGCGATGTCGGGTGGATGAACACCACGGCCCGACGGCGGTTCAGCTCGGCCATGATCGGCTCGAGGGACGCATCGCCGAGATACACGCCGGCGACGTTCGTCAGGAGGTTGACGCCATCGAGCCCGAGCCCGTCGAGCGCTCGCTCGATCTCGACGAGTGACTCGCCCTCATCCGACATCGGCAGGCTGGCGAAGGCACCGAATCGACCGGGGTGCTGGGTGATGGTGGCTGCCGCAACGTCGTTGACGTGGCGTGCCAGGCTGACTGCGTCGGACGCACTCATGCCTTCGCCGAACTGGACTCCGGGCGACGAGACCGACAGCACGCACGCTTCGATGCCGAGCCGGTCCATCACTTCGACGTGCTCGGGGGCGTTCCACATCGGGACGCGCGGGAAGCCGTCGGGCTGGTCGATCCCGGCAGTTGCCAGCGCCTCTCGATACTGGTCCGGCAAGAAGTGGGCGTGGACGTCGATCAGTGACACGCGGCGATCCTACGAGGCCCGGGCCTGGTGACTTCGGGTGAAGTGCGTACCCTCGTCGCAGAGGCACCAGCGAGCGAAAGGTACGCACTTCCCCGTGAGAGCGGGGAGGGACGGGGTCCCCCTCTCACGTTGTCGTCAAACTCAGCCGACGGTGACGGTGATCTTCTTCATCACGATGTCGGCGCCACTCTTCACTGGCCCGTCAGGCCCGGGGAACTCATACGTGCCGATCGTGCCGGCATCGGTGTGCAGCATCGGCCAATAGGCGCCCGTGGTGATCGGCGCATCGAGGGTGATGACGACACTCGTGCTGTCGCCCTCCGGCACCGCCGCGTGGCCCACGACCGGCCCCGGCCCGCCCGAGGCATCGGCGTGCACGGCGATGAAGCCCGAGCTTCCGGTGATGTTGACCGTACTAACGGTGATCGTCTTGCCGTCACTGGTCTGGTCGGCGGCGTCGAGCGAGCCCGAAACCGTCGCCCCGGGCGCGGCCGAACCGGCTGGGGCCACGGTGGTGCTCGACTTGCTGTCGCTACCGCAGGCACCGAGGACGACGAGACCGAGTAATGCGAATCCGGCGACGGACGTACGAGGTGTGAGCATGTGGTGTCTCCTATGGGTTGCGCACGACGAGGGTGCCGTGCATGGTGGGATGGATCTCGCAATGGAACGGGTAGCTGCCGGCCGTGCTGGGTGCGACGAGCGTCCCCGGGGCCTCTTTCTTGAACGGGCCACCCTTGAACGATCCGTCGTCGGCGGTCATGGTGTGCTGCTCGTCGTCCTTGTCGATCAAGGTGAGGGTGGTCCCCGAAGTTGTCGAGACGGCCGGAAATGTGTAGTTCTGAACGACGACGGTCGAGTCGGACGTGCCGATTGCTGGCGTTGTTGTTGGTGTCGGGCTTGTTGCGGCCGGGCCTGCCGAATCACTCGAGCTGCACGAGGTGACCCAGAGCACCAGTGCTGCGCAGATGGTCAGGCGTTGCGTCCACACGCCAACGAATACGTCGGGCGCTGTGGGAACGTTGAAAGCGGTGCAAGATTCTTCGGGTCGAGGCCGCGGCGCTCTCAGTTGAGCGGAGCCCGCACGACGTCACCGCCACCATCAGACTTGCTGATACCGATCGCAACCGCTTCGGACGAAGGCAGAGCGCTGGAGAGCGAGACGCTGATCTGGCTGCTGCGCACGCCGATGAACGAACCGGCCCCGACCCGCGAGCCGTCGGATCGTTCCAGCCAGACGCTGTAGTGCTGGCCCGGGACGAAGCCGCTGACGGCGAGGTGGATCTGGGTACCCCACGGCTGGGCCTGCAGCGTTGCGTCACCGCGCATCTCGGTCGCATCGAGTGTGACTCGCTCGCTGGACGTACCGGACGAGGTGTGGTGTCGAACGACGGTCACCGAGACGATCAGCAGCACTGCAGCGGCAACACCGGCCACTTCGGTCAGCCTGCGCTGGCGATCGCGCCGACGTCGAGCGACCTCCACACGGGCAGCGATCCGATCCGGCAACCCGCTCGAGGCCGGCCTGACGATGCGAGCAACCGGCGGCGCCGTCGTACCGGCAAGCGCCTCGGCCGTCGCCCGGAACTCGGTGATGGTTGCCTGGCATTCGGCGCAGTCGGCGAGATGCTCAGCGAGATCGTCGGGCATTGCCGGGACCACGTCACCGTGCCGACCGGCCGATGCCAGAACGTGTTCCGCCACCAGGCCCTGCCAGTGTCTGCAGTTGTCAGGCATCGTCCCACCCCAACTCATCGAGAGCGAGGCGCAGTGCCCTCAACCCGTAGAACAGACGTGACCGAATCGTCGCCGCCGGCACACCGAACTCGGCGGCCACGTCGACCGCCGACCGTCCCTGATGGTAGACCTCGACGACGGCACGGCGGTGCTCGTCGCTCAATCGGTGCAGCGCTTCTTCGATGACCCACGATCGCAACAGTTCGTCGATGTTGTCGGCGACGGAAACGTCGACCGCCACACCGACGCCGGGTCGAATGGATCTGGCGCGGGTCGCGTCGACGATCACGTTGCGAAGGATCGCGAAGAGCCATGTGCGCAACGAGGCGATGTTCGGATCGAACCGACGACCGGCTCGCCATGCGCGAACGAACGTCTCCTGTACCACCTCTTCCGCAAGACCCGGATCGCCGAGTGCGCGCAGCGCGAAGCCGTACAGCTCTCCTGAGTGTCCGTGCACGGCGGCGCGGACGCCGGCAGCGCTGCCCAAGCCGTCGTCTCGTTCGATCAGCCTCAGTCGCACACGCACCGACGGCTCCTCTTGCTCGTCACGGCAAGAGTACGGATCGTGAGCGCCTTCCGTTCAACGCGAAGTGTGATTCGCGCGTCGACTCCCCGGGGAGTCGACGCGTCAGTACACCGCGACGAGGTCGAGCACCATGATGAGATCGGTCGATGCCGGGAGGCCGAGGTCGGCGTTGCCGGCCTCACCGAACGCCTGGGCGAAGGGGATGTCGACCTGGCGTCGACCGCCGACCTTCATGCCCTCGACGGCCTTCTCGATGCCGGGTGGCAGTTGGGCGGCGCCGGGAACGAACGTCAGTGGCGAGCCGGACTCCCACGACGAGTCGAGCTGCTTGCCGTCCGCCGCGCTGAACGCCAGCAACTGCACGGCGACCGTTTGCCCGGGCTCGATTCCGGCACCGTCGCCGACGATCAGATCGGTGAACGTCTGTTCGGTCTGGTTGGGTGTCGGAGGGACTGTGATGGTGGGGATGTCGGCCGGATCCGGCTTGGCGATGATCGCCACGGCATCGACCACGAAGGTCAAGGCGTCGCCCTTCTGGATCACATCGGTGCTCGGCGGAGCGTCGCCGTAGGCCAATGCGGCCGGGATGTCGAGCTGGCGGCGGCCGCCGACCTTCATCCCCGCGAGGCCCTGATCCCAGCCCTTGATGACTTGCCCGGCGCCGATGGTGACCGAGAGTGGCGCACCACGGTCGTAGCTGTTGTCGAACTCGACACAGTTGGCGGTGCGCACGCCGATGTAGTAGACGATCAGCGTGTCGCCGTCGACAGCCGCAGTGCCCGTGCCATCGGTCAGATCCGTGGTCACCAACTCGGTTGGCGCCTTGGCGGGAATCTTCACCAGCGGCTTGGCGAGCGCACCGGCGACGGTTGTGGCGGTGGCAGCCGGAGAGCAGGGCGTGCTCGCACTGGACGTGGAAATGGACGCGCTGTTGTCACCGCATGCGGCGAGCAGGCCGATCATCGCCACAGGGAGGAGGAGGGTGCGCAAAGGCATCCGACGACGTTAGCGCCGCAGTACTTGAGTCCGGTATGCACCAGGTGAGACACCGACCACACGCCGGAACTGGCGTGTGAGGGCGCTCTGGTCGTAGTAGCCACACCGTACGGCCACGTCGGAAAGGCTGAGCTCCGTCGTCGCCAGCAGCCCGATCGCTCGTTCCACCCGGAACCGCACCAGCAGTTGACGCACCGACAAACCAATGATTCGGCGCGTCGCACGCTCGAGTTGCACGACCGACATCGCTGCTGCGGCGGCAACGTCGCCGACGCGGACCTGATCAGTGCAGTGACTTCGCAGGTAGGCAACAGCAGCCGCTACCCCTGCGTGCGCGGTCGGCGCATCGCCCGCCGCGCGGAGGTCGACCGAGACGCTGGCAAGGAACGAACTCCCGTCGACCTCGGCGATCAGCACCTTGGTGGTCACGTACCAGCCGAGCGTGCCGTCGGGGCGTCGGATCAGCTCGAGCTGGTTGCGCAGCGGCTGACGCGACGACCACAACTCGGCGTCCTGGCGCGAGTACGAAGCGGCAAGTTCGGCGTCGAACAGTTCTTCGGCATGCCGACCGACCACATCGTCGGGGCTTCGAGCACCCGCCCGGTCGGCAAATGCCTGGTTGACGACCAGGTAGGACCCGGCCTGATCCTTGGCGCAGAACATCACATGGGGCACGTCGTCGAGCAGGTCGGCCATGGCGCGCAACACATCCACGACCGTGATCCTTGTACGAATCCGACGCCCCGATGGTGCTCATCGAACCTAGACGCTTGGTGTTGCGTAGAGGTGATGATTGCTTTCATGGATGACGTACAGGCCGCCGACCCTCCGCCCCACGATGAACACGAGATCGAGCGCGCGGTCGACGAGGCGATCTCGCTGGCCGACACTCTGCTGCGGGAGGCCATCATCAACTCGACCCGGCGCGAGCGTCGCCAACTCCGACGCCTCGGCCGATTGGTGGCAGATCCCGCCGGTCGCGAACTGGTGCAACGCTTGACCGACGACGTGTTGCGGATCTCGTCGAATCGTCGCGCTGGCCGCCGCTTCGCCGAAGTGATCGCCGAGCAGGGGCTCGCAACGTCGCTGACGCGAATCGATCGGGCGCTCCTCGGCGCCGGCGCCAAGCTGGCGCCCTTCGTCCCCCAGATCGTGATGCCGCTGGTCCGTCGGCGCATCCTGGCCGAGACCGAGGGGGTGGTGCTGCCGGCGGAGGACCCACGGTTCGCCGCCCATGCCGCACGGCGACGCGACGAAGGGATCGGTCTGCTCGTCAACCCGCTCGGCGAGTCGATTCTCGGCAACGACGAGGCGCGGCGTCGCGTGGATCAGGTGTTGGAGAAGCTGCGTCGCCCCGACGTGAGCGCCGTGTCGATCAAGGCGTCGGCGCTGGTCGCCAACCTCGATGCGCTCGACTTCGACCGCAGCGTCCAGCGGATCTGCGAGCCGCTGCGCGAGATCTACCGCGTGGCCCTGTTGAAGGAGCCGCGCGGGTTCGTCAACCTCGACATGGAGGAGTACCGCGACCTGCAACTGACGGTCGTCTCGTTCACCACGGTGCTCGACGAACCGGAGTTCCATCATCTCGAGGGCGGCATCGTGCTGCAGGCCTACCTTCCCGACAGCCACGATGTGCTCGAGCACCTCGGTCGGTGGGCCAGCGCTCGGCGACGCAACGGCGGCGCCGGGATCAAGATCCGCATCGTGAAGGGCGCGAACCTGGCGATGGAAGCGGTCGAAGCCGAACTGCACGACTGGATCGCCGCGCCGTACCCGACCAAGGCCGATGTCGATGCCAGCTTCAAGCGGATGCTCGAATCGGCACTGCGGCCCGAGTGGGCCGGCGCGGTTCGCGTGGGCGTCGCCAGCCACAACCTGTTCGATGTCGCCTGGGCGTTGGTCGTGCGCAGCCGCCTGCCGATGGACCAACGGACCCGGGTCGAATTGGAGATGTTGGAGGGCATGGCGCCGGCACAGAGCCGGGCGGTGCGCAAGATGGCCGGATCGCTGATGCTCTACGCCCCCGTGGTGCAGCACGACCAGATCGACGCCAGCATCGCCTACCTGGCCCGGCGACTCGACGAGAACACCGCGCCGGAGAACTTCCTCCGTGCCCTGTTCACGATCACGCCCGGCTCCGCCGAGTTCGCAGCTCAGGCCGAGCGATTTCGTCGTGCTGTGGCCGACCGGCACCAGATCCCGACCGCACGCCGGCGCTTCGCTGCCCCGACGCACGGCTCGACGTTCTGCAACGAGCCCGACAGCGATCCGACCAACCCCGCCGTGCGAGACATGCTGCACGCGGCCGTTCGGTCTCCGCTGACACGGCGCGAGCCGAAGGTGCTCGACACGACTGCCGAGATCGATCTCGTCGTGGCCAAGGCGGTGGCAGCGCAGCCCCGATGGGCCGGTGCCGGTGCCGCGTCGCGCGCCCAGACCCTCGCCGCAGTGGTCGGCGTGCTGCGTCGCGAACGATTCGACACCATCCAGGTCATGGCCGACGAGGCGGTGAAGGTCGCCCGCGAAGGTGATCCCGAGGTCAGCGAGGCGATCGACTTCGCCAAGTACTACGCAACGGTCGGCGTCGAGGTGCTCGAGCAGCAGCGGGAGCAGGGCGCGGCACTGGCTCCGCGTGGCGTGGTCGTGGTGGCCTCGCCGTGGAACTTCCCGTATGCCATCCCTGCGGGTGGTGTTCTCGCGGCGCTCGCTGCGGGCAACTCGGTGATCCTCAAGCCGCCTCCCGAGGCGCGGCGCACCGCACAGCACCTCGTCGAGCAACTGCACCGCGGCGGCGTCCCCGACGATGTCGTGCAGTTCGTCGCCTGCCCCGACGACGAGGTCGGCCGTCGTCTGATCAGCCATCCCGCCGTCGGCTCGGTGATCCTGACCGGCGCCTACGAGACCGCTCGACTGTTCCGCTCGTGGAACCCGGCGATGCACCTGTTGGCCGAGACCAGTGGCAAGAACGCCATCGTCATCACCCAGGCTGCCGATCTCGACCTGGCGATCCGCGACCTGGTGCGATCGGCGTTCGGTCACGCCGGACAGAAGTGCTCGGCGGCCAGCCTGGCGATCGTCGAAGCGGCGCTGTACGACGACGACTCGTTCATGGAACGTCTCGCTGACGCCACCCGAAGCCTCGTGGTCGGCCCGCCGAGTGATGTCGGGAGCATTGTCGGGCCGGTCATCGGAGCGCCGACGACCAAGCTGCAGCGCGGCCTGACGCAACTCGATGACGGTGAACGCTGGTTGGTCGAGCCCCGGGATCTGGGCGACAACATGTGGTCACCGGGAGTGCGAGTCGGCGTGCGGCCCGGGTCATGGTTCCACCTGACGGAGTGCTTCGGGCCGGTGCTCGGCGTCATGCGCGCCGACGATCTCGATCACGCGATCGAACTGCAGAACGCAACGCCGTACGGCTTGACGGGTGGGATCCACTCGCTCGACGAGGCTGAGATCGATCGTTGGCTCGACGCTGTTCGCGTCGGCAACGCGTACATCAACCGCGGCATCACCGGCGCGATCGTGCAGCGCCAGCCGTTCGGTGGGTGGAAGCGATCATCCGTCGGCTGTGGCCCGAAGGCCGGCGGGCCCGACTACGTCGCCGAGATGGTCACGGGTTCGTCCGCCGAGATCGACCTCGGCGCAGCCGAGCGTTCGTACCGCGACGCCTGGACCCACTGGTTCAACAACAGTCACGACCCGAGCGGTCTGATCAGCGAGCGCAACGAGTTGCGGTACTGCCATCTCGATGGCGTCGTGCTGCGATACGGAGCAGACACGCCGGGTGGAGCAGTCGCGGCGGCACGCCTGGCGGCCAATCTGTGCGGCACCCCCGTCACGTTCTCCGATGCGGCCACCGAATCCGACGAGGCACTGGTTGCCCGGCTCGGAGGGTTGCGTGCCGAGCGGGTCCGTCTCGTGACGGCAGCAAGTGATCAGTTGCGAGGGGGCTGCGACGCGCTCGGAATCGAGATCGATGGGGAGCCCGTCTCGGTCAGCGGTCGTCGAGAGCTTCGTCGTTGGGTGCGCGAGCAGGCGATCAGCCGGACAGCACACCGTCACGGCCGCGTCGCGTCGTGAGCCACGGTTGCTCGGCCTCGGCCATCGGCGTGCTCGGCGGACCCTGGACGAACGGCCACAACTCCTCTGCCATCCGCCGGTAGTTGCCGCTGGCCCGCAACTCGCCGAGCAGTGCATAGAGGCCGAGGTTGATCCGCTGGATGAACACGAACGCCCGCGGCACGGTCGCGTACTGCGAGATGGGGCTGGTGCGGTCGAACGTGTGGCGCACGATCCTGCTGGCGTACTCCGACGACCAGGTGACGACCTTGTCTTCCTTGACACTCTCGTAGAACTGCCCGAAGTACTCGCCGATCTCGTCGTCGTCCGCGGGCGCCCCACGCCGCAGCATGCCCGCGTCTTCGACGATCCGCCGGAAGGTCGGCACATCGTGCTCGTACGCCGCCGACTTGACCATTCCCACGAAGGTGGCCATCTCCGAGTCGGTGAACTGCTTGACGAGCCCGAAGTCCAAGAAGGTGACGCGGCCGTCGCCGTGGAACAGGTAGTTGCCCGGGTGCGGGTCGCCGTTGAACCGGTGCATGCCGTAGAGGCTGCGGAAGACGAATCGGAACAGGCACTCGCCGGCGAGGTCGCGCTCGTGTTGCGACCACTGGATCATCTCCTGCCACGTGGCGCCGGTCACGAGGTCGCTGGTCAGCACGCGTGACGTCGAGTGCGACGCCAGCACGTCGGGCACGTGGATGAACGGATGGCCGCGGAAGAAGTCGGCGAACGCTTGTTGGTTGGCCGCCTCGAGGGCGTAGTCGAGCTCGTCGATCAGGCGCTCGCGGATCTCGGCGACCATGTCGTCGGGATCGAGCCCTCCGAAGCCCTGCTTCAGGAGGGCACCGAGCAGTCCGGCGTTGCGCAGGTCTGCCTCGATGGCTGCACCGACGCCGGGGTACTGCACCTTGACGGCGACGGCGCGCTCCAGCCCGGTCGCCGGATCCACCACGACGGCGCGATGAACCTGGCCGATGCTCGCCGAGGCGATCGGCTCTGGGTCCCACTCGACGAACACCTGCTCGGGTGGCGCACCCAACTCTCGCTCGATGACACCGGCAGCCAGTTCGGCGCTCATCGGGGGAGCGTTGGACTGCAACTCGGCCAGCGCGATGCGCATCGGCTCCGGCAATCCCTCGTGCACGTAGCTGGCCATCTGGCCGAGCTTCATCAACGCACCCTTCATGTTGCCGAGGCGTTCGGTGATCGCTTCTGCTGTGCGCAGTTCGCGCTCACGGTCGAGCTCGCCACGTCGCTCGGCCGAGGCGAACAGCTTGCGCGCCGCAGTGGTTGCGTAGGTGCTGCCGACTTGCATCCCCAGCGTGGCGATGTCGAGGTTGCGGCGGCCGCGGACCGAGCGCCGCACGAGCGCGGCTGCACCGACGCCCACGGCGGTCCATGCGAGCAGTCGTTTGCTCATCGTGACCGTTCGACGACCGAGCGGCATGCACGGATCAAGGTGGGCACGAACTGCTTGGCGTTGGCGACGACCGCGTCGTGATCGCCATCGACCCGGAAGGCTTCGGCATCGGGGATTGCTTCGAACAAGCGGACCTGTCGTCGCACCGGCACGACGCGATCGCGCATCGTGATGAGGGTCGACGTCGGCACGTCGATGTCGCCGATCCACTCACGTGACGAGAAGTTGCCGATGGCGCGGCCGGCCTCGAGTACGGCGCGCCATTCGTGCGTCGACGCCTGCTCGACTGCCCAGGGTTCCCACTGGTCGGCCTTGCGTTGCAGGTAGAACTGCTCGGTCAACCACTGGCGCGTCTGCGCCGGCGTCAGCCTGGCGACTGCAGCGAGGCCGGACACGCCTAGGAAGCTCATGCGTTCCTGGCGCGACGTCGAGAAATGCGACGACGTCGCGCACATCACCAACCCGGCGGTGCGTTGCCGATGACGTTGCCAGATCAGCTGGGCGATCGGCCCACCCATCGAGTATCCGACCGGGATGAACTGCTCGATCTCCAACACGTCGCAGACGGCGACCACGTCGTCGGCGCAATCTTCCAGGCGGAAGGTCTTGCGCGAGCGGATGCCCCGGCCGTGTCCGCGATGGTCGAGCGCCACGACCCTGAAGTGCTCGGCCAGCGGTCGGTAGCAGGTGAACCAGTTGAGGTCGGCCGTCGCCGTCCAGCCGTGCAGCAGCACCACGGCGGGCGCGCCGGCCGGCCCGTCGAGCGTGCGCACGAACGTGGTGCCGCGGCCGGGGAGGTGCATCGCTGCGCCCGGCGGTAGGTCGGGCGGCATGCCGTGTTCACGCCGAGCCATGCAGGCCTCGCTCGTGCTCCTGCACTAGGCGGACTCCACCTTGATGACCCGCACGCGAAGCGTTCCCGTCGGCGCCTCGTAGTCGACCCAGGTCCCTTCACCGGCGCCGAGCAGTGCAGCGCCGAGGGGGGAGTGCGGGCTCATGACGTCGAGGTCGCCGACCTTCTCCTCCATGTGGCCGACCAGATAGCGCTCGGCCATCGAGTCGTCGTCGCCTTCGTAGACGATGGTCACGATGGAGCCGGCCGACACGGTGCCATCGTCGGCACCCTCGATGATCTCGGCGGTCTCGATGATGTGCTCGAGCTCGCGGATGCGACCTTCCATGTGGCCCTGTTCGTCCTTGGCGGCGTGGTAGTCGCCGTTCTCGCTGAGGTCGCCCATCAATCGGGCGGTCTCGATCTTCTGGGCAACCTCGATGCGGCCTCTGGTGGTCAGGTCGTGGAACTCGGCCTGCAGTCGTTCGAATGCGGAGCGGGAGAGCTGCGTCGTCGCCATAGGGGGAAAACGCTATCGCCACGTAACATCTCGGGGCATGGCTTATCGAATTGCGGTGATCGGCGGCGACGGCATCGGCCCCGAGGTGACGGCCGAGGCGTTGAAGGTCGTGCAGGCGGCCGGCGTCGACTTGGACACCACGAGCTACGACCTCGGCGGTGCCCGGTACCTGCGTGACGGCGAGATCTTGTCGGACGCGATCCTCGACGAGCTGCGTGCGTTCGACGCCATCCTGTTGGGGGCGGTCGGCACACCCGACGTTCCAGCGGGCGTGATCGAGCGGGGGCTGCTGTTGAAGATGCGCTTCGATCTCGACCTCTATGTCAACCAGCGACCGTGCGTCGGCACCGCACCGGGTCATACCGAGCCGCACGATTTCGTCGTGATCCGCGAGAACACCGAAGGCCCGTACGTCGGCGAGGGTGGTGTGCTTCGAAAGGGCACACCGCACGAGGTCGCGACGCAGGGCTCGGTCAACACGCGCATGGGCGCAGAACGCGCGATCCGGTTCGCCTTCGAGTTGGCCGTGCAACGTGGCAAGGCGGATCCGCCCGGCCGGCAGCACGTCACGCTGGTGCACAAGACCAACGTGCTCACCTTCGCCGGCGATCTGTGGCAGCGGGCGTTCAACGCGGTTGCCGCCGACTACCCGCAGGTCGGCACGGCCTACAACCACGTCGACGCGGCGTGCATCTACTTCGTGCAGGATCCACATCGGTACGACGTGATCGTGACCGACAACTTGTTCGGCGACATCCTGACCGACCTCGGTGGAGCGATCAGCGGGGGAATCGGCCTGGCGTCGTCGGCGAACCTCAACCCCGAGCGTACCGGCCCGTCGATGTTCGAACCGGTGCACGGCTCGGCTCCCGACATCGTCGGGACCGGCAAGGCCAACCCCATCGCCGCCATCCTCAGCGCTGCGTTGATGCTCGACTTCCTCGGCGAAGGAGACGCCGCCTCGCGGGTTCGTGCGGCCTGCGCGGCGCATAGTGGTACCGGCAGCACCAGCGAGATCGGTTCCCAAATCGCCGCGGTCGTGGCAGGCTAGACCGCAACCTCACATCCGACGTCGCCTCTGACCACGGATCTGCACAGCGGGAGCCAGCGATGCCCATCCAACCCACCCCGAAAATCTGGATGAACGGAGATCTTGTCGATTGGGACAAGGCTCAGATCCACATCCTCACCCACACCCTGCACTACGGCACCGGCGTGTTCGAGGGCATTCGCGCCTACCCGACCGCGCAGGGCCCGGCCGTGTTCCGCCTCACCGAGCACATCGAGCGACTGTTCCGCAGCGCGCAGATCATGGGGATGGAGATCCCGTACACGGTCGACGAGATCGTCGCCGCGACCAAGGCCACCGTGGCCTCGACCGGGCTGCCGGGTTGTTACGTCCGGCCGATCGCGTACTACGGCTACGGCGAGATGGGTCTGAACACGTTGCCGTGCACCACCGATGTCGCCATCGCCTGCTGGCCGTGGGCGCCGTTCCTCGGTGAGGATGCCCTCGATCACGGGGTGCGCATGAAGGTTTCGTCGTGGACCCGCCACGATCACAACACCATGCCGCCGGCAGCAAAGACCACCGGCAACTACGTCAACTCGTCGCTCGCCAAGGTCGAGGCGTTGAAGGCCGGCTATGACGAGGCGATCATGCTGGCGCCGAATGGCCTCATCGCCGAGTGCACCGGCGAGAACATCTTCGCGGTGCGCAACAACATCATCATCACCCCGCCGCTGTCGGCCGGCGCGCTGGAAGGCATCACGCAGAGCTCGGTCATGACGATCGCCCGCAACCTCGGGTTCGACATCCGCGTCGACAACCTGGCCCGCAGCGACCTGTACATCGCCGAGGAAGCCTTCGTGTGTGGCACGGCCGCCGAGATCAGTTCGGTGAGGTCGGTCGACGACCGCAACATCCCGTGCCCCGGCCCGATGACCAAGGCCATCGCCGAGGTCTACGCCCGCGCCGTGCGCGGTGAAGAGGACCAGTACAAGGACTGGTGCGAGCTCGCCGTCTGAGTTGCCGGCCGTTGATCGGAACTTTGTCACACGGAGGTCGCTGAGCGACTTCGGAGCGACGAAGTTCCGGTACGGATCGGACTAGGGGAAGCGCCAGCGGGTGGCTCGGGTGGCGAACTCGACTTCGCGCTCGATGATCGCGAAGGCGACGGTCGGCTCGACCTCGAACATCGCGTGCTGACGCACGAAGTCGCCGAGGCCCTCGGGGATCTCCCCGCAGTACTTGGCGACGTAGCGATCGATCCACGTGTCGATGCGCGCCGCCTCGGTGATGGGTGCGGCCGTGCCCTCGACGGAGATGCATTCCACCGTGCTGTCGACCGTGAACACGACCCGCGGGTTCACGCGGATGTTGCGTGCCTTGCGAGCGTTGGGCGAGCACGAGAACATGAACCGGTGGTCATCGTCGTCCCACAC
>JAYVOI010000016.1:0-2703 GCA_043758005.1 Ilumatobacteraceae bacterium | reverse complement strand
TGAAGCCGTCGAGACCATGGCGCAGCGCGGCCGTGATGTCTTCGATGTTGATCGTGAGCTCGGCCATGTCAGATTGCTTCCTTGAGCTGATTGAGCCGTCGCCGGACGGTGCCATCGATGATCGTGTCGCCTACTTGTGTGACGACGCCACCGAGGACCGATGGGTCGACGAGGAACGTTAGGTCCACCTGTTTGCCGAGCGCCCTGTCGATGGCGGCATTCAGACGCTGCTGCTGGTCGGAGCTGAGCGGGTGCGCGCTGCGGACTTCGCCGGCCACCTTGCTCTGCTCGGCCGCGGCCTGGCGGAGGAACTCGTCCACGATGGCGGGCAGCTCGCGTGCCCGGCCACTGCCGACGGTCATGGAGACGAGGCTCGTGGTGACGGCATGCGCCTTGCCGCCGATCAGCGCCTCGATGACGCTCTGGCGGCGGTCGGCCGGGAGTGTCGAATCGGTCAGGGTCCGCTGCAAGTCGGGCGCCGATTCGATGGCCTGCGACACCGTCGCCAGCTCACTACCGACGATGCCAAGCACCCCCTCGACGCGCGCCACTTCGATGAACGCGGTTGCGTACCCCAACGCGACGGACACCTACTTCGCCCCCAGTTCGGCGATGTAGCGGTCGACGAGCGCCGCGTTCGTGTCGGTGTTGAGGTTCGCTACGACGACCTTGCTGGCGAGCTCGAGCGACAGGCTCTTGACGTGCGAGGTGAGGTCCGCCTTCAGACGCTCGGCCTGTGCGCCCAGGTCTTCGGCCGCTTTCTGCCGCGTGCTGGCGGCATCGGCCTCGGCCCGGGCCATCATCTGTTTGCGGACGGCTTCGCCCTGAGCGCGCGCCTCCTCGATGATGCGGTTGGCTTCGTTCTTCGCGTCGGCGAGCTGCGCGCGGTACTCGGCGAGGACCGTCTGCGCGTCGCCCATCGCCTTGTCGGCCGAGTTCAGCGTGGTCTCGATGCGAGTGCTACGCGCCGCCATCCCCTTCTTGACCGCTGGGTACGCGAGCTTCCACATCAGCACGTACAGCACGGCGAAGGACGCGAACCCGTAGATGATCTCGTTCTTCGCCGGGAGGATGGGATTCGGGGCTTTGTTCCCCGCCTCCTCGGCGAAATGCATGACGGCAGCAAGCAGCACGGAGACTCCTAGGCGAACTTGATCAGGATGAAGACGACGAACCCGATGAGCGCGAGCGCTTCGGTGAACGCGATGCCGAGGAACATCGTGGTGCGGACCATGCCGGCGGCCTCAGGCTGACGCGCCATGGCCGTGATGGCGTTGCCGACGACGGTGCCGATGCCGGCTCCCGGGCCGATGGCCGCCAGTCCATAGCCGAGGCCTGCGCCGACGGCCTTGAGACCGTCGAGGAGTTGGTCGGGCTTGTCGGCGGCTGCTTGAGCCAAGAACATTGTGTTGCCTCCTGGTGGATGGTGTTGACCGTGTTGCGGGGAACTCTGGACTGGTGGTGGGTGCAGCGGTAGAGCGAAGGGCCGTGATTCGGGCCGGCCTGGGTCAGTGCTCGGGGTGCGCCGATCCGCCGATGTAAACGGCGGTGAGCATGGTGAAGATGAAGGCCTGGAGCAGCGCGACGAGCACCTCGAAGCCGGTGAGGACGACGAGCATCACGGTGGGCAGAGGCCAGATGATGGCGAGGAGCGACCGCTGCCAGAGCGTCGAGCTCAGCACCGCGAACGTGACGAGCAGGAGGTGCCCGGCGAGCATGTTGGCGAAGAGTCGCACGGCGAGCGAGAAGGGCCGAACGAGGAACGTGGAGACGAACTCGATCGGCGTCACCAGGATGTAGAGCGCCTTCGGAACGCCCGGCGGGAAGATCGAGTTCGAGATGTACCTGATGCCCTGCGACTTGAAACCGACGACGTTGTAGACGACCCACACGATGAGGGCGAGCATCAGAGGGATGGCCATTCGCGCGCTGGCGGGCATCTGAATGAACGGGATGACCTCGAAGATGTTGCATACGAACACGAACGAGAACACCGACAGCAGCAGCGGCATCCACGGCTCGCCGCCACGGCCGATCGTCTGCTCGACGATGCCCTCGCGGACGAAGTCGACGAAGGACTCGACGAAGTTCTGCACGCCTCGCGGCACGGCCGCCTGCTTGCGGCCCGCGATCATGAACAGCGCCAATGGCGCCAGACAGGCGACGAACGTGATGAGCACGATCTTGTTGACGCCCCCGCCGAGGTCCTTCCACTCGACGAGATGGCTGACCGGCGGGAACTCGAGGGTGGCGACGATGCCGGCCATCGAAGTGATCATGGTGGGCTCAGCGACCTTTCTTGGGCTTGATGTCGGGGAATGCGAGCGACGCCGAGACGTAACGCATCTCCCAGAACAACAGGCCGAGGTGGGTGATGATGATGGAGAGTCCGAGCGGGACGATCTCGACCCAGGACTGGTTGTGCACGAGCAGCACGGCCACGGTCAACAGGGCGAGTCGACCGATGTAGCCGAAGAGGACGACGGCCATCAGCACGGTCGGCGCATTGCGTGCGCCCCAGCCGAGCAGTGCCGCCGACAGCGAAAGGTTCACCAGCACGAGGACCACCGCAAAGGCGCTCGACAAGGCACCGTGGACACCCCAGAACAGCGCGCCGCCGCCGACGACGGCGATGACAAGCGGCACCGATCGGCGGGTCATGTCGACCACGATGTTGCGTTCGACCGAGGGGACGCTGTCGCC
>JAYVOI010000015.1:0-14397 GCA_043758005.1 Ilumatobacteraceae bacterium | reverse complement strand
CGGGCAAGACCATGCTGGTGCTGGCCGAGACACCATCGAACCCCCGCCTCGAACTGGTCGACCTCGACGAGCTCGGCTCGCTGCGTGGGCCGATCACGGTCGTCGACTCGACGTTCGCCACACCGCTCGGGCAACAGCCGCTGGCCCACGGCGTGCACCTCTCGCTGCACTCGGCGACGAAGGGCATCGCCGGTCTCAACGACGCCACGCTCGGCGTGGTCGCCGGCGAGCAGGAGCTGATCGATGCCATCTGGGCGTACTCCGTGCTGCACGGCGCCACCGCTTCGCCATACGACGCTCTCAACGCCATCCGCGGCATCCGCACATTGGCGGTGCGAACGGCACATCAGGCGGCATCGGCACTGCGCATCGCCGAGGTGCTGGTCGAGGAGCCGGCCGTCACCGCTGTGCACTACCCGGGCCTCGCCTCGCATCCGCAGTTCGACCTCGCCAAGCGCCAGATGCGCCACGGCGGCACCGTGCTGGCCATCGAGCTCGCCGGTGGTCGCCAGGCTGCCGAGCGGTTCATCGATTCGCTGCAACTCGCCCGCGTGGCCACCTCGCTCGGTGGCCCGGAGACGCTGGTCTGCCACCCGGCAACGTCGACCCACGCCAGCCTCACACCGGCCGAGGCCGTGGCAATGGGTGTCAGCGACGGCCTGTTGCGCATCTCGGTCGGGCTCGAAGACACGTCCGATCTGGTGAACGATCTGACCAACGCGCTGCATCGATGACACGCGTGCTGTGCCTGCACGGATTGGGCGGGACCGGCGCAACGATGTGGCCCATCGTGGCTGCGTGCATCGACGCCGGCTTCACCACGCTCGCACCGACGTTGCCAGGGCACGGCACCGACCCGCAGGATCTCGTCGGAGTCACCTGGCACGATTGGCTCGAGGCGGCTCGGGCGTGGGACGCCGATGCCGTCGTCGGGCAGTCGATGGGAGCCAACCTTGCCCTGCAACTCGCTGCCGAGCACCGCTGCGCAGCAGTCGTGTGCGTCAACCCGGTCATGCCCGACGCCGACGCCATGGAAGGTCTCGAATGGCGAAAGAGCCGTGGACAGGAGTGGGTCGATGTCGGCGAGTCGACCGTCGGCGAGATCGCCTACGAGCGCCTGCCCATCGGTGCCGTGATCGCCATGACGAGTGGGGTCGCCACGATCGACCTCAATGCGGTCGACAGGCCAGTGCTGTTGGTGACGAGCGCCAACGACGACGTCGTCGACCCGAGTGCGTCCGATGCGATCGCCGCACTCCTGCCCGGTGATGTGCGACGCCTGCGTTTACGCCGCAGCGGTCACGTGGCCACGCTCGATGTCGAACGTGACGTGTTGCAACGGGCGACGATCGATTTCATCCAGGCCCAGTCGGTCAGCACCGCGTCGACGAGGTTCAGTGATAGTACGGATTCTCACCCGACGCATGGTCGGTGAGGTCCCGAACACGCTCGATCTCCGGTACCTGTTCGACCAGCATGGTCTGCACGCCATCGAGCATGGTCATGCGGCTCATCGAGCAACCGTGGCAACCGCCACCCATCGTCAGGTACGCGGTTCCCTCGCCGTCGTGGCCGACGTATGAGACGAAGCCGCCGTGTGCGGCCAGCGCCGGGTTGACCTCGCTCTTGATCAACGCCTCGACCTCGGCACTGAGCGCATCGTTGGCGATGAGACCCTCGACGGATGGCGCCTTCGGCTTGTTCGGGTTGCGGATCACCAGGCCTTGCGTGGCGGTGTGGTCGAGCGTGGCGCCCTCGAGCAGGTCGATCGCCGCGGCGGCGATGATGACCTTCATGCTGCCAATCTCAGGACGCGAATGGGTGCGGACCTCGTCGCTGAACGCAGCCTTGGTGACGATGTCGAAGCTCAAGTCGTACTTGAAGTCTTCGCCCGGATTGCTGACGATCTCCAGCCGGAGGCCGAGACGGTCACCTTCGGGCTCGGCGTCGCGGAGCTTCACCAGTTCCTGCAATGCCTCGGGAGTGACGGTGATGATCTGACCGATCTCGGTCTGTGCGGCCTCTGCGGCAAGTGGACTCACGCCGACAAGGCTACCGCCACGATCCGGCAGTGACCATCAGCCACCACCGTTGCACACAATGCGCTGGCCCGTGATGTACCCGGCCCCTTCACTGCACAGCCACAGCACGACGTTGGCGACATCGAGCGGTTGGCACACGCGACCGAACGGCGCTGCCGCGTCGAGCGAACGAAGGTCCTCGAGCTCGCGGTTCCCGGTGAGCGCCCGCGCCAGCCGTACCCCCATGTCGGTCTCCACGAGGCCGGGAGCGACGACGTTGACGTGGATCCCGTGGGCCCGCTCCTCCTTGGCCAGCGTGAAGGCCAGCGCCTCCATCGCCGCTTTACCCATGTTGTAGGGCGCGCCGTTGGCCGAGAAGTTCGACGTGGCGACCGACGAGATCATCACGACATCACCTCGCCCCCGCTTGCGCAGGTGTGGGATTGTCAGGCGGGCGAGATGGTGCGAACCGAACGCATGGGCGGCAACCACCCGAACCATCTCCTCGGGATCCGTGTCGGCGACGGATTTGCCGCGCGAGGCGATGCCCGCGTTGCACACCAGGATGTCGAGACGGTCGTGGTCGGCGACGATCGCGTCGATCATCGCCGCGCATGCCTGTGGGTCATCCACCGACGCCTGGTAGGCCGATGCCGCTCCACCGGCAGCTCGGATCGCGGCCACCGTTTCCGCCGCCGCCTCGGCATCGCGCCGATAGTTCACTGCAACGGTGGCGCCCTCCGATGCCAGCAACTCGCTGATGCCACGACCGATTCCCCGCCCCCCGCCGGTGACAAGTGCAACACGGCCCTCGACGTGTCCCATGTACATGCTCCTCTTTGTAATCGCTGGGCGGCGATGCCAACCTTGCGTGCATGCAAGAGGGCAGCCGGAAGGCAATCATCGCCGCGTTCTTCGCCAACCTCGGCATCGCAGTCGCCAAGTTCACCGGGTTCTTGATCACCGGATCGGCCGGTTTGCTCGCCGAATCCGGCCACTCGCTGGCAGACACCGGCAACCAGGCACTGCTCATGCTCGGGTCCAAACGCGGCAACCGCCCTGCCGACCGCGCCCACCCGTTCGGCTACGGCCCGGAGCGCTACTTCTGGGCCTTCGTGGTCGCCCTGGTGCTTTTCAGCATGGGCGGGCTGTTCGCGCTCTACGAGGGGATCGACAAGCTGCGTCACCCGCACGGCGTCGACAACGCGGCCGTCGCCTTCGCAATCCTGCTGATCGCCGTCGCCCTCGAGACCTACTCGCTGCGGACCGCGGTGAAGGAATCGAACCACGAGCGAAAGCCCGGCACGAGTTGGGCAACGTTCATTCGCACCAGCAAGGCACCGGAGCTGCCCGTCGTGCTGCTCGAAGACGTCGGCGCCGAGATCGGGCTGTTCTGCGCACTTGTCGGCTTGACCCTCGCCGAGATCACGGGCAACGCGCGTTGGGATGCCGCCGGCTCGATCGCAATCGGCCTGCTGCTGGTCGCCATCGCCTTCGTGCTGGCCAGGGAGATGAAGCCGCTGCTGATCGGCGAGGCGGCCAGCGACAGCGACCTCGACAAGATCACGACTGCGATCTCCACCTCCGCGAACGTGAACTCGATCATCCACATGCGAACCATGCACCTCGGGCCCGACGATCTGCTGTTGGCTGTCAAGGTCGACTTCGATCACTCGTTGTCGATGGAGGAGTTGGCGCACGCCATCGATCAGGCCGAGGTGGCGACTCGTACCGCTGTGCCGAAGACCACCACGATCTACATCGAACCCGACATCCGTCGGCAACCCTCTTCGTGACCGGGCGCGGCCCGGTTCGCCACGCTCGACCGATCGGTTTGGTCGCGATGGTTGCCGTCGTGCTGACCTTCAGCGCTGGCTCGACGATCGTGAAGAAGTCGGGTGTGCCAGGGCCGACCGTCGCGTTCTGGCGCATGTTGGGCGCCAGCGTCATCTGGATGGTCATGTTGCGGATCACCGAGCACCGCTTCGTCACCGCGAGAGAGCTCCGCCGTTCGGCGCTGGCGGGCATGTTGATCGGGATCAACACCACCCTGTTCTACACAGCGGCCACCAAGACCAGCGTTGCCAACCTCGAGTTCATCGGGGCACTCTCGCCGCTGCTGCTGTTGCCCGCCGGGGCGCTGTTGTTCCACGAGAAGATCGATCGCCGAGCGACGGTGTTCGGGCTCGTCTCGATCGTCGGCCTGGCAGTGGTGCTGTTCAACGCCCCGCCGCGTGGTGTGGCCACGTGGTCGGGCAATGGCTTGGCGGTTCTCTCCCTCGGCATGTGGTGCAGCTACATGCTGGCCAGCCGCCAGTTGCGCACGGGCATGAGCGTTGTCGCGCTCATGGCGTCGGCCCTGCCGACCGCGACGCTCATGGCGCTGCCGGTCACGCTCCTCAACCACGACCTCGGCCAACTCGACGGTCGGGCTATCGCCTACATCGCCCTGCTCACGCTGCTGACCGGGGTCCTGGCCCATGGATTGATCGTCTTCGCCCAGCGCAACGTGCCGATCGGGATCATGTCGCTGATCCAGGTCGGCCAGCCGGCCCTGGCAGTGGTGTGGTCGGCGATCTTCCTCAGTCAATCGATTCGGCCCCTGCAGGTCGTGGGAATGGCGATGGTGGTGTGCGGGCTCGCAGCGGTCGTCGTGCAGACGCAACGGAGCACCGCTAGGCTCATGGCGACCGAAAACGGGGAGCTCGCAGGATCGGCGGGCTGAGAGGGTGGGCGCCGCCACCGACCGGAACCTGATCTGGGTAATGCCAGCGGAGGGATGCGATGTCGCAGGTAGTGGTGGTGATCGGCGGTGGCCCGCTGTCGACGCGTGCCGTCACCGACGTGCTGCCCGACACGACGATCATCGCCGCCGATAGCGGTCTCGATCACGCCGTTGCCGCCGGTTTGCGGCCGACGGTGTTGGTCGGCGATCTCGACAGCATCTCCGCCCACGGCAAGATGTGGGCGTACGCCCACGAGCTGGAGATCGATCAGCACCCGGTCGACAAGGGCTCGACCGACACCGAACTGGCCCTCGTTCGCGCCGTCGCGACCGAGGCCGACACGCTGCTCGTGTTCGGTGCCGCGGGTGATCGCTTCGATCACGCACTCGGCACGATCGCGGCACTCGGCAACCCGATCTTGGCGCGCTTCGAGACGGTCCGCTTGGCGCTCGACGAGACCACGATCTACATCCTGCACGCCGGCCGATCCATCACCCTCGATCTGGCACAGGACTCGTCGTTCTCGCTCCTTGCACTGCATGGCGCATGTCGCGGGGTGCAGGTCACCGGCGCTCGCTGGCCGTTGACCGATGCCTCGTTCGAGCCGTCGAGCACCCTTGGGATCAGCAACGAGACAACCGGTCTGCTCCACGTCGCCGTCGCTGACGGCATTCTCACTTTGGTGGTTCCATGAAACGTCCGCTCGCCATCTTCGCCGTCGCCACGCTCGGCGTGCTTGCCGTGGGATGCGGCTCCGACAAGCCGGCGGGCATCACGCTGGTCGCCTACGACTCGTTTCCCCCGGAGAAGACCTCGCTGAACACCGCCATCGACAACTTCACCAAGTCGACCGGCATCGACGTGAAGATCGTGATCGCCGGCGACGCTGGCACCATGGTCACCAAGGCCAAGTTGACGGCCGGCAATCCCGAGGGCGACGTGATGTTCGGGGTCGACAACACGCTGTTGTCGGCGGTGCTCGACGGCAAGGTCTTCGACCCCTACGAACCCGGCGGATGGAGCGCGATCGCGCCGAACCTCACCGCCTTGGTGCCCGGGCACGAACTGACGCCCGTCGACTTCGGCGACGTCTGCATCAACTACGACATCAATTGGTTCAAGACGCACAACGTCGCCCCGCCGACCAGCCTCGACGACCTGACGAAGCCGGAGTACAAGGATCTGCTCGTCGTCGAGAACCCATCGACGTCGTCACCCGGCCTGGCCTTCTTGATGGCCACCATCGTCCACTCCAGCGCGACCGGCTGGCAGGCCTACTGGAAGGCGCTGCGCGCCAACGGCGTGGAGGTGGTCGACGGCTGGACCACTGCGTACTACGACGAGTTCAGCGGCACGGCGGGGTCCACCGGGTCCCGCCCGCTGGTCGTCAGCTACGGGTCGAGCCCGCCAGCGGAGGTGATCTTCGCCGACCCGCCCCGCACCGATGCGCCGACCGCGGTGGTCGAGTCGACGTGCTTCCGTCAGGTCGAGTTCGCCGGAGTGCTGCGCGGCACGAAGCACGAGACAGAGGCCCGCAAGTTCGTCGACTTCCTGATCGACCAGTCGTTCCAGAACGAACTGCCGTTGAACCTCTTCGTCTACCCGGCCCGAACCGACGCGGTGTTACCGCCCGAGTTCACCAAGTTCGCCGTCGTTGCCTCGTCGCCGCTGACGATCGACCCGGCAGACATCGCCGCGAACCGACAACAGTGGCAGGACGAGTGGACGACCATCGTGCTGAGCTGAACCGCCCGCCACGGTGGTTCGTGGCTGCGCTCCTCGCTGCTCCGGTGGTGTTCATCGCCGCCTTCTACGCATGGCCGGTGGCCACACTGCTGTGGACTGCATGGCGAGACCAGGCGAGCAGCGCATCGCCGTTCCGGCACATCGCAGCGATCATCTGGTTCACGGTGTGGCAGGCCGCGGTCAGCACCGTGCTGACGCTCACCGTCGGGCTCCTGCCTGCATACGTGTTGGCCCGCTACAGCTTCCGCGGCCGACGACTGCTGATGGCGGCCACCATGGTGCCGTTCGTGCTGCCCACCGTCGTGGTCGGGGCGGCCTTCATCGCTCTGTTGCCGACGTCGTGGCACGGAACTGCGCAGGCGATGATCGTGGCACACGTGTTCTTCAACATCGCCGTCGTTGTTCGGCTCGTCGGGTCGATGATCGGTGTGATCCCGCACGATCTGATCGGCGCGGCGCGGACCTTGGGGGCCTCCCCCATTCGTGCCGCGCGACTGGTGCTGCTGCCGCTGCTGAAGCCGGCATTGTGGTCTGCCGCGGCGGTGATCTTCCTGTTCAGCTTCACCTCGTTCGGCGTCGCCAAGCTGCTGGGCGGCCCCACTCACCCAACGCTCGAGGTGGAGATCGCCCGGCGGGCGACGCAACTCGGCGACGTCTCAGGCGCGGCGGCGCTGTCGGCGACGCAACTCGCGTTGCTCGCCGTCGTGATCGTGCTGGCCTCGCGACGCCAGCGCCGCGGAGCGATCGAATTGCATGGAGCGACTGCACCGCGTGGGCCGCGCACTCGTCGGGAGCGGGCGATGGTGGGCGCGGTAGCGGCGGGCGTCGCGGTCCTCGTCGGGGCGCCGATCATTGCGCTCGTCAGTCGCTCGTTCAACATCGGCAACAGTTGGTCGCTGTCGGCGTGGAGCCGGCTCGGCGCCGCAGAGGTTCGCCCGGGGGCCGGGCTGGGTGTCGACCCGCTGGCTTCGATCGGCGCATCGCTGCGATTTGCCCTTGTCGCCGCCCTGATCGCGACCACCATCGGCTTCCTGGCGGCGACCGCCATCACCAACACGCCGCGCCTCGGAAAGCTCCTCGATGTCGGCCTGATGCTGCCGCTCGGCACCTCGGCGGTCACCATCGGTCTCGGCATGCTGATCACGTTCGACACCGCGCCGTTCGACTGGCGGGCCCGTTGGTGGCTCGTGCCACTTGGCCACGCGCTCGTTGCCGTCCCGTTCGTCGTGCGCGCCCTGCTCGCCGTGCTGCGTGCGATTCCACGGGATCTGCGTGCTGCAGCCGCCACCTTGGGGGCGACACCGATCAGGGCCTGGTGGCAGGTCGATGCACGTGCGCTGCGGCGCCCGCTCGTTGCCGGAGCCGGGTTCTCCGCGGCGATCTCGCTGGGCGAGTTCGGCGCGACCACGATCCTCAGCCGTTCGGGCAGCGAGACGTTGCCGATCGCGATCGGTCGGCTGCTGGCCCGCGCCGGCGCGCTGCCACGCGCCCAGGCGTTTGCCATGGCGACGATCCTGCTCGTGCTGACCACCGTCATCGTGATGGCGACCGGCACCCACGAGCG
Source organism: Ilumatobacteraceae bacterium (assembly GCA_043758005.1). Lineage (GTDB taxonomy): Bacteria > Actinomycetota > Acidimicrobiia > Acidimicrobiales > Ilumatobacteraceae > JAENVT01. The sequence goes on along the minus strand of JAYVOI010000015.1, from coordinate 6,340 downwards.
GCTGGGTGCCGACGATGCTTGATGTCACCGACCTCGTCGTGCAGTTCGGCGAGCGCACGGTGCTCGACCGCGTGTCATTGCACGTCACCGACGGTGAGGTCGTCGCCTTGCTCGGCCCCTCGGGTGCGGGCAAGAGCACGCTGCTGCGCGTCGTTGCCGGTCTGCTGCGACCGGATGCCGGCTCGCTGACGCTGGATGGCGTCGACATCACCGACCAGCCGGCTCACGCCCGCAACATCGGCATGATGTTCCAGGACGAGCAGCTGTTCCCGCACCTCGACGTGGCGGCCAACGTCGCCTTCGGGCCCCGCATGCACCGCTGGCCGGCTTCGATGGTCACCGCCCGGGTCGACGAACTCCTGGCCATCGTCGGGCTCGCCGGCTTCGCGACGCGACGGATCGAACGCCTCAGCGGGGGCGAGAAGAAGCGGGTCGCGCTGGCCCGAGCGCTCGCACCGCGCCCAGCCGTGCTGCTGCTCGACGAGCCGCTGACCGGCCTCGACCGCGAACTGCACGACCGGCTGATCGCCGAGCTGGCCGAGGTGCTTCGGGCAACCGGCACCACCGCCGTCGTGGTCACCCACGACCACGACGAGGCCACCGCGTTGGCGAGCAGGGTGGTGGAATGGAGCGAGCTGCAGCCCACGCCGAGACCAGTCACCGAATCTCCGGTTGCACCGGACATTCCGTGACTTGCCCGAGGGACTGACGGGCGTCATCCGGTGTGCACGATCAGCACGGGGCGGCGCGATTGGTGGGCCAGCCTGCTCGGGACCGACCCGGTGAACTTGCGGACCCGACCGGTGATGGTCTTGTTGCCGACGACGATCAGGTCGGCATCGATCGCGTCGGCCACCGCCATCAGCACCGAGGCCGGCTCGCCGACCTGCGGATGCTCGATCACGCGCACACCGTGACGTTTGCTGGCGTCGTGGCCGATCCTGGCCGCAGCCTTCGCCGACGCATCCGACAACTCGGCCATCACCGTGGTGAGGTTGGCACGCGGCGTGTCCATTGCCGCGCTCGGTGCGGCCGCCGCGACGACGTGGAGTTCCGCGGCAAAGGCCGCCGCCAGCCGCGCCGCATGATCGACTGCAATCAACGAACGATCGGTTCCGTCCGTCCCAACCACGATCCTCGAGTACATCGAACGTTCCTTCTCGCGTGTGTCATCAATGGAGTCGCCGGCTGCCGGGATTGATACACCCGATCCATCGGCAGTGATTCGGATACGGTCGCATCGGTGAGTGACCAGTTGCGGATCGGCTTCCTCGGCGCGGGCCTGATCGCCACGTATCACTCGAAGAGCCTGCGCCACAGCGGGATGCCGGTCGCCCGAACGGGTGTGTACGACCCCGACCCCGGGCGGGCCGCAACTTTCGCCGGCGCGTCGGGCCACACGGCGATGAGCAGTGAGGACGACGTGCTCGACAGTTGCGACGCTGTCTACGTGTGCACGTGGACCAGCGAGCACTTGCGCCAGGTCGAAAAGGCTGCGGCGCGGAGACTGGCGGTCTTCTGCGAGAAGCCGCTGGCGTTCGACGAAGCGACAGCCGAGCGGATGGCCGGGGTGGTCAACCAGGTCGGGGTGGTCAACCAGGTCGGGCTGGTGTTGCGCCGATCGCCGGCCTATCTGTGGGCCAAACACCTGATCGACGATCCCGCCGCGGGCACCCTCACGGCCGTCGTGTTCCGCGACGACCAATTCATCCCCATCCAGGGTCACTACGGCTCGACGTGGCGCGGGGACCGCCACCTGGCCGGTGCGGGCACCCTGCTCGAACACAGCATCCACGACGTCGACATGCTGCGCGTGCTCGTCGGGGAGATCGACCGAGTCAACGCGCACGTCACCAACTTCCACGGGCACGACGGCATCGAAGACGTCGCGACGGCCACGATCCGCTTTGCCAGTGGTGCACTCGGCACGCTGGCCAGCGTGTGGCACGACAACCTGGCCCGCCCGAGCCTGCGGCGCGTCGAGATCTTCTGCGCTCGTCGACACATCGTGATCGAGGGAGACGACTGGTACGGGCCTGTCAGCTGGACCGACGACGACGGCGAAACCCACACCATGGGTGCAGCCGACCTGTCGGCCGCGGCCGCCGCACTGAGCACCGGCTTGGAGAACCCCGACGGCGAGTTCGTGCGCGCCGTCCTGGCGGGCACCCCGGCAACCCCCGATTTCGCCGAGGCCGTCAAGGCCCACCGCATCATCGACGCGATGTACGCGTCGGCTGCGAACGGCGGCGAATCGATCGCGGTCGCGGTGGATCATGCCTGAGTTCACCGTGGTGGAACTGACCGCCGAGCAGACTCACCCGCTGCGGCTCGTGGTGCTGCGCAGCGATACACCGAGCACCGTGGTCACGTTTGCCGAGGACGACCTGCCCGGCACCGTGCACCTCGGCGTGGTCGACGGCACCGACATCGTGGCCATCTCGACCTGGGTGCCGCGGCCATACGAGGGCGAGCCGGCGGTGCAACTGCGCGGCATGGCGACCGCCCCCGATCTGCAGGGTCAGGGCGTCGGCGCGCTACTGCTGGAGGCCGGATGTCTCCGTGCCGCCTCCGGCGCATCGCTCGTGTGGGCCCGCGCTCGCGACGCGGCACTCGACTTCTACGTCCGCCACGGCTTCGTCATCGACGGTGTTGGTTTCATCGACGAGCACACCGCCAAACCCCACCACCTCATCCACCGCCGCCTCCGCTGACCACCCCGTCGGTCGGGAGACCGGAGGAGATTTTCCGCTTGCGGGGTGCGGCTGCGCATCTCTTGGGGGCATGGCCACCACACCGCACGTCGAACAGCTACGAGCATCGGCCCGGCATCTGCGCTCGGTCGCCAGCGCGATCGGCGCGAGTGGGGCGCTGACGGTCTACAGCCTCGCCGGCACTGACACGTGGATGGGGCCGACTCAGCTGGCGTGCTTCGAGGAACTGGTGTCGCTGCGCCGGCAACTGCAGACGAGTCAGCAAACACTGACCGACACTGCACACCGCATCGACCGTCGAGCAGACGCGATCGCCCTGCAGCCACCAGGCTTCGGACTGGCCTCCTAGTGGTGCTGTTGGCCTTCGACCGCAACCGTGTCGACTCGCTGCGCATCGCCCTCGGCACCTCGCTCGACGAGTTGCGCGCCATCCGCAGCAGCGAGCCCGAAGCAGCCGACGCACTGCGGGTGCTCGGCAACGCCTGCCGAAGCCTCAGCGACATCTGGCTGCCTCGCGTTCACGACGTGCTCGCTTCCACATCGATGACGAGGTGCACCCGGTCTGCAGCAGGGGTCGTCGACATCGCCCAGGCCTCGGTCGCTGCCTCGGCGCTCCACCCTGGCTGGGAGACCGCGACCGACCCCACGCCCGTCTACGGCCCACCGGCGCCGCACACCGCGAGCTTCGACGAGGTCCTCAGCGAGATTCATTCGGGCGCGCTGCAACCCATGGGCGCGCCACTCGACGCGAAGGGCCGCGCCGGCGCGAGGTACACATCCCTCGCCTTCGCCCCTGGCACGCAGCGGGAGATCGGTCACGTGGATCTCACGTCAGATGCCCTGAAGTTCATCGACTTCATCTCCGACGGCTTGCCCGTCGGGTGGCGGGAAAACAACACGCTGACGCTCTACTACCTCACCGATGTGCGCGTGACGCAGGTCGTGCGCGTTCTGAATGCATATCCCCGCGATCAAGGTCCGGAGACGCTGCCGCAACTCACCACGGAGGCGGTCACCTCGGGGTACATGCTCATCAACAGCCGCTCCTCGACTGGCGAAGTAACGTTGGGAATCGGGCCCGGCGAACAGGACCCGACGTCGAGCGTCGCGCTTGCGTCGCAGAGCACCGAGAGCTACTCGGGGGCGTTCTATCCGGACACCCCGCCGGCGTTTCAACCGATCACCGACGAGCCACGATTCGTGAACCAGACCCAGTGGACACTTTCGAAGGCCCCAGCATCGCCCGTGGACGGAGAAGGAACGTGGGAGCCGTGAGCGGCTCGTGATCCGCGATGGGGATACACCACAATGGGTAGATGCAGATCGACATGCTTCGATCGCTTCCTCGACCGCTCGCCTACGTGCTGCCGGGAGGCGGTGCACTGGCGGCGTACCAGGTCGGTGTGCTCGAGGCGTTGACTGCGAGCGGCTTGCAGCCCGACCGATTGATCGGTGTATCTGCCGGGGCCATGAACGCGGCGCTGTTCGCGTGGTCCGGCGACATCGAGGCCGTGCGCCGGCTCGAGCGCATCTGGGCCAACGTTCGGCGACGCGATCTGCTGCGGGTTCATCCCGGTCGCATGGCCTTGGCGCTCGCCGGCAAGCGGGCGTCGTTCCTCGACAACCGCCATGGGATCGCCTTCCTTCGCAAGCACCTCGGCGCGCGTCTCATCGAGCATGCGCCGATCCCGTTGACGATCATCGCCACCGACCTGGCCACCGGGCGACCGTTCGTCCTGGAGTCCGGCGACGTGGTCTTCGCCATCGTCGCCAGCTCGGCCTTCCCCGGGGTGTTCCCACCGGTCGAGCTCGACGGGCACACCCTGATCGACGGCGGTGTCGTGGCCGACGTGCCGCTGGATGTCGCCGCCGAGCTGGGGATGGCCAGCGTGATCGTGATCACGGTGCCGCCGCTGGCACCCGCACCGGCGCCGAAGCACCCGGTCGCGGTGGTGTTGCGATCGTCGACGTGGGGAGTCGAGGCTCACGGGCGCACGATCGTCGCCCACCCACCGGATGGCCTTCGGGTGGTCGAGATCCCAACCCAACCGTCGGCGGTCACCACGTTCGACGTGGGCTCCGCCGCCGCGACCATCGACGACGCCCGCCGGTTCACCGAGACCTGGTTGCGCTCCGAGTAGCTCGCGAGCGCGCAGCGGTACTCTGTGCGCATGGCCGCTGCCGAAGGCGAGAAACCCGTGAGTCGCCTGGCCCGCGCCGTAACGACGACGAAGTGGGCCGCCAAAGCCAAAGAGGTGGCTGCGTCGTTGAAGGAGCAGCATGCCGCCGGGTTGGCCGGCGACGACTCGCCGGCTGTACCGGTCTGGCCGACGCCACGAGAGCAGCTCGAAGCCGTGAAGCACTTGTTCCGTTCCGCACCGAAGCACGAGCCGGCCGCGATCGTCGAACAGGGTGACGACACGTCGCTCGACAGCGATGCCGACGAGGTGGCCGAAGCCCTACGCGGTGTCGACTGGACTCAGGTCCGTGCAGCGACCGCCGAGCGTACGAACGACGTGGCCCGCACGATGCGATCGCTCGCCGATCATGTCGACTGGGCGAAGGTGCAACCCGTGGCGGCGCAGGTGTCGAGTGCCCTGATCGCTGCAGTGGCCGCTGGGCGGATACCCGTCGGCGGGCGCCTCGGCCCGATCGTGGTGCGGGCCATCACCGATCAGAACAACCTCGGCAGGCGGGTCGCCGCCAACCTCGAGCACACGTCGACGCCGGTGCCACCGGACTTCCGGGGGATCATCGAGGCCACCGCCACCGAGCTCTGACCGGAACTAGCCAGGGATCGACATCGGCGCGCTCAACACCACCGATTGACCCTGAGTGGGCTCGACGGTGATCTGCAGGTTCCAGTCGCCGGCCTGGGTCAACACGATCGTGCCGGTGTAGTGGTTCGGGCCGATGGACTCGAGGATTCCGGGAACCAGACCCGTGCCCGAAGCCTGCAGCTCGGCTCCGACCGTGGTGGAGACGACGGGGGTGATCCCACCTCCTGGTGGAGTGATCACGAGGTGGACCTCGTTCTCCCCGACACGGCCAGGGGTGACGGTGACGTCGGCGATCACGCCGCCCGACGTGAGCGTGGTGGTGAAGACCTTCGACGCGGCGACGTTCTGCGGCGGCAGTGCAACCAACGCCGCGGCAAGACCGACCACGGCGATGCCGATCAGCGCTTCGACCAACACGTTGCGCTTGATGGCCGATGGGCCGTCGTGGCGCAACAACCACTGCGACACGCCACCGATCGCGATCAACACGGTGACGACTGCGACCTTGACCAACAACGTGCGACCCCACGACGTGCTGGTCACGTCGTCGAGGCTGGCGGCGAGCTTCAACGTCTGCGCCACCCCGGTGGCGACGATCACCGGCACTGCCACCATCGCGGTCACGCTGAAGCGACGAACGATGCGCTCCGCGTCGGGGTCGGTCAGCCATGCACTGGTGCCGAAGGCGACCATCAGCAGCCCGCCGATCCACAACGAGATCGCCACGAGATGCAGCGCATCGATGCCGACCCACAACGGTGTGGGGTCCTGCGCGTACGCGTGACCGATGCTCGAATACGTCATCACCAACCCGACGGCGAGGGCCAGCGCCGCGCCGCGCCAGAT
>JAYVOI010000014.1:0-6396 GCA_043758005.1 Ilumatobacteraceae bacterium | reverse complement strand
ACGACGGCCTGGCCCGGGCGATCCGCCCGGTGCACTCGATGTTCGACGGCGACACGATCTTCTGCCTGTCGACGGGCCGAGACCCAATCGCCGCGGGGAGCCAACCAGGGCTGCGGCGACCCGACACCAGGCCGAGTGTCGTCAACACGTTGCTGGCTGCCGCCGCCGACTGCTTCGCCCTCGCCTGTACCCGCGCCGTGATCGAAGCGCGATCGCTGGGCGGCGCCCCGAGCTACGCCGATGTGTGCCCCAGCGCCTTCCTGAAGCGGAAGTGAGGCCCGAATGGCGGATCGGGATAGCTTTTGGAACCGGTCTCGGGGTCGATAGCTTGACAGTTGGCGTCGGGGACACCTCACCCCGGTCGAGGGAGGCAACAGCTTCATGACCAGCGAGACGCACGAACGACCGAAGGTCACGGTTCCCGAGTTGGCTCGGATGAAGGCGCTCGGCGAGAAGATCACGATGATCACCGCCTACGACGTCACCTTCGCCCGTCTGGTCGACCTCGCCGGCGTCGACATGATCCTGGTCGGCGATTCGGTGGGCATGGTGGTGCAGGGCGAGTCGAACACCATCCCGGTGGCCCTCGACGACATGGTGTACCACGTTCGCCTGGTCTCGCGGGCCAAGCCGCGGGCGCTGATCGTCGGTGATCTGCCGTTCGGCTCGTACCAGGTCAGTCCGCAACAGGCGGTGGAGAGCTCGATCCGGTTGATGAAGGAAGGCGCCGAGTGCGTCAAGCTCGAAGGCGGCGTCGTGATGGGTGAGACCATCCAGGCGCTCACCCGTGTCGACATTCCCGTCGTCGGGCACATCGGCCTCACGCCCCAGAGCTTCCATCGCATGGGCGGCCACAAGGTCCAAGGTCGCACCAGCGGGTTCGAGGCCGGCGGCCGCGAGCGCCTGCTCGAAGACGCTCATGCGGTCGAACAGGCCGGTGCGTGTGCCATGGTCATCGAGGGCGTGCCACTCGACCTCGCCGCCGAGATCACCAAGAAGGTGTCGATCCCCACGATCGGGATCGGCGCCGGGCCATGGTGCGACGGGCAGGTGCTTGTTCTGCACGATGTGCTCGGCCTCAGCGAGATGTCGTTGAAGTTCACCAAGCAATACGCCAACCTGCGCACCGCTGCAGTCGAGGCTACGGCCGCGTTCGTGCGCGAGGTTCGCGACGGTACCTGGCCCGACGACGCCCACAGCTTCCACTGAGTCACGGCGCGATGAGCCTTCCATGTTGATCTGTCGCGATCCACGGTCGATGCACGCCTGGAGCCGAGCCCAGCGTGGCGCTCATCAACGGATCGGGTGCGTGCCGACGATGGGGGCCCTGCATGCCGGGCACCTCGCGCTGATCGACGAAGCCCGTCGCATCAGTGACGTCGTGGCGGTGTCGATCTTCGTCAACCCGCTGCAGTTCAACCGCAACGACGACTTCGACAAGTATCCGAGGCCCATCGACAACGACGTCGAGGCCTGCCGGGCCGCAGGTGTGGATGCCGTGTACGCCCCCACCGCAGCCATCATGTATCCCCAACGGTTCCAGACACACGTCGAGCCGGGCGCGCTGGCCGAATCGTTCGAGGGTGCCGGACGTCCCGGTCACTTCCGCGGCGTCACGACCGTCGTGGCCAAGCTGTTCGGCGCGATCGAGCCCGACGTCGCAGTGTTCGGCCGCAAGGACTTCCAGCAGCTGACGATCATCCGTCGAATGGTCACTGATCTCGACATGGACATCCAGATCGTCGACATTCCGACCGTTCGCGAGCGCGACGGACTGGCGATCTCCAGTCGCAACCAACGGCTGACGAAGGAGGACCGCATCGCCGCGGTCTGCGTGATCCAGGCCCTGCGGCTCGTCACCGCCGGGTTTGCCGCCGGTCAACGTGATGCGGCAACCCTGTTGGCGCCGGCCATGGAGCGGATCGCGGCCGAGCCCCGGGCACGTCTCGAATACCTCACGATCGTCGATCCGGCGACGCTCGAGCCGATGGAGTTCTTGGATCGGCCGGCGATCGCCCTCGCCGCTGTGTGGTTCGGCGACATCCGTCTGATCGACAACCTTCCCCTGTCACACTGACCGCTCGACCCGGTCGGGCGCGCTGTGAGTACAGCCAGTACCGGGATCGCGCCCAACCGACACGATCGGGCGCGCTGTGAGTACAGCCAGTACCGGGATCGCGCCCGACTGCATCAGCGCGGCGAGAGCCAGCCGGTGAGCGCCAGCGCCATGGCGATGGCGTTGAGGATCGCATGGGCGATCATGGTCGGCACGATCCTGCGGATCAGGAACGCCGCCCCGCCCAGCACACACCCGACCGAGCCGAGCACCAGGATCAGACCGACATTGCCCGCCCCGCGAATCGGGTCGAAGTGCGCCAGCCCAAACAGCGCACCCTGCACGCCGACCGCAACAACGGCGCCATAGCGCGACAGCAGCCCGCGCAGCACCACGCCGCGGAACACGATCTCCTCGGCGATCGGCGCAGCGACGACGGCGAGCACGAGCAGCGACACGACATAGCCACGGTCGGCGTGTAGATCCGACACATCTTTGATGTTGCTGGTGATCGGCACCTTCAACGCAACGATCACGACGCCGACGACCACCTGCGCCACCAGGCACGCACCCCACGTGAGGGGCCCCCACCCGGCATCGACCCATCGGGCCTGCAGGCCGACATCCGCACGGAACCGCCCGGTCCCCCATCGGCGGCTCGAGTACCAACACCACGCCAATGCCGGCGCGTACCCGATGACGGCGACGATCGTCACGTAAACGGCGATCGGCCACTCGAACACCGAGATCGCCTTCAGCAGGTACCTGCTGGCGATGATCGACACCAACAACGTGGTCACCGCTCCCCACGCGGCGCGTATCGGAAGCGTCGGGTGCGGCTCCTCTCCGGGTCTCGGCGTTGCGGCGTATCCCGTCCACGCCCGACCATCCCAGTACCGCACTCCGGCGCTGTTCCACGGATCGGGGAACCAGCCGGTGGGCGTCGGCAACATCGGCGCCAGCGTAGGGCCGCCGCTGACGGATTGCGTAGTGTCGCTGCGATGACCGACCCCCGCGCAGTTTCCTTCTGGCTCGACTCGCTTCCGGCCGATCACCGCCTGTCGACCCGCCCGCAACTCCCCGGCGACGTGTCCGCCGACGTCGCCATCGTCGGGGCGGGCTACACCGGTTTGTGGACCGCCTACTACCTGCATCAGATCGACCCGACCCTGCGTGTTGTGGTGGTCGAGGCCGAGTTCGCCGGGTTCGGCGCCAGCGGTCGCAACGGCGGTTGGCTGTCGGCCCTGCTGCCAATGACCTTCGAGGCGATGGCCAAACAGCATGGGCGCGACAAGGCGGTCGCGCTGCAGCGAACGATGCACGATTCGGTCGACGAGGTCGCCCGGGTAACGGCCAAGGAAGGCATTGATTGCCACCTTGCGAAGGGCGGCTACCTCAATCTGGCCCGCAACGGGCCACAGGTCCGGCGGGTGCACGAGCTGTTGGAGTACTACCGGTCATGGGGGTTCGGCGAAGAGGACTACCGCTGGCTGCCTGCGGACGAGGCGACAACTCGTCTCAACGCCAGCAAGGTGCTGGGAGCCGGTTACACCCCGCATTGTGCAGCGATCCACCCGGCTCGCTTGGTGCGTGGGTTGGCCGAAACCGTCGAGCGCGCCGGCACGACGATCTACGAGGCGACGCGCGTGCTCGAGATCGGCGATCGGCGGCTGCGCTGCGAGACGGGCACGGTCTCTGCCGACATCGTGGTCCGAGCGACCGAAGGCTTCACGGCTCGCCTGCCGGGCCAGCGGCGCACGGTCGCCCCGATCTACTCGTTGATGATCGCCACCGAGCCGTTGCCAGAATCGTTCTTCGCCGACGTCGGCTGGGCACAGCGCGAGACCTTCAACGACGACCGCCGCCTGATCATCTACGGTCAACGCACGGCCGACAACCGCATCGCCTTCGGTGGTCGTGGTGCGCCGTACCACTTCGGATCGGCAATCAAGCCGCAGTTCGATCGCCACACTCGTGTGCAGGATTCACTCCGTGGTCTGTTGAGCGAGTTGTTCCCCGCGATCGGTGACGCCAAGGTGACGCACCGCTGGGGCGGCCCGATCGGCGCGCCGCGCGACTGGTTCTGTTCAGTCGGCTTCGATCAGGCCGCCGGTCACGCGTGGGCCGGAGGCTACGTCGGCGACGGGGTGACGACCACCAACCTTGCCGGGCGTACGTTGGCCGATCTGATCCTGCGCCGCGAGACCGACCTGGTCTCGTTGCCGTGGGTGAACCACCAGTCCAGGAAGTGGGAACCGGAGCCGCTTCGCTGGCTGGGCATCAATGCCATGTTGCGGTTGCCGATCGGCGCAGACGCCTACGAGGAACGCACCGGCAAGACCGAGATGTGGCGAAGCAAGATCCTCGAGAGGTTCATCGGCCACTGAATCGCTACACCGGGAACGAGGTCGGCAGCTTGCCCGCGTACAACCACGTGGCGAAGAAGTCGGTGAGGTCGCGGCCGGCCACCTCGTTGGCCAATGTGACGAAGTCTTCCGTCGTACGCGACGAGCCGTTGTTGTCGGTGACCCAACGTCGCAACACCGTGAAGAACAGGTCGTCGCCGATCGTCTTGCGCAACGCGTGCAGCACGACCGCACCACCGTCGTAGCTGTTGAACCCGAACAGGTCGCCCGGGCCGAGGGGATTCGCAGTCGACAGCGGTGGACGACTCGACAGCCCGGCCTGGGCCGAGGAGTCGATCGGCGCCAGGCCCAGGTGGTCGAGCCACATCCACTCGCCGTAGGTGGCGAAGCTCTCGTTGAGCCAGATGTCGGTCCAGCGTTCCGGCGACACCGCGTCGCCGAACCACTGGTGGGCGAGCTCGTGCGAGAGGAACAGCTCTTGGCCGCTGTCGAGCCGACCCGTCGAGAAGTCGCCGCGACTGAACATCGATCGCTCCATCGTCTCCATCGCCAGTCCCGGGAAGCTGTCGGTGATGGCGATGCCGTAGCGGTCGAGTGGGTACGGGCCGAAGAAGTCGTCGAAGTAGTCGATCTGGTCGTCGATCGTGTCGATGTACGGCTGCATCGTCGCCCGATCGTCGTGCAACACCACGCTCACCAATGGCAACCCGTTGGGCCCGACACCGTCGACGATCTCGTAGTCGCCGGTCAGCAGCTGGATCAGGTAGGTCGCCATCGGTCGGTCCTCCTGCCAGATCCACGTCTCGGTCGACGTGCCCGTGGTGTGATCCACGAGCCCGCCATTGGCCACGGCGGTCAGGCCGGATGGCACGGTCAGCTCGAACCGGAACGTGGCCTTGTCGCTGGGGTGATCGTCGGACGGGATCCACGTGTGAGCACCCTCGGGCTCGTTGAGCACGTACGAACCGCCGGGTGTCGGGAACCAACCGACCTCCTGGCCGGCGGCCGACGGCACTGGCGCGGGAGTGAGCGTGTACGTCAGATCGACGCCGATCCGCTGGCCGCTGGTCAGCGGAGCGATCGGCGTGATGAACAACTCCGGCGGCGTGGCGACGAAGGTGGCAGCGGCGCCGTCGACCGACACGGCGGACACGATCGGGCCGTCCGAGTCGAGGGTGAAGGTGGCTCGATCCTCGGTCATGAGGATGTCGACGTGTTCGGTGGCCGAGATCTTGTTCCGCACCGGGTCGTAGTCGAGCACGAGCGTGTAGTGCTCGACGTCGATACCCGGGTTTCCGAGGGCCGGGTACATGGCGTCACCGATGCCGTCTTCATCGAGCACTGCAACCGTGGTCGGCGGCACCGAGATGGGCAATGAGGCAGTCGGTGGCGTCGTCTCGTCGGGCGTCGACGGTGTGGCCGGCAACGTCGTGTCGGCGGGAATCGTGGACTCGGCGGCCGGCGGCCCGGATCGTGCCTCGATCGACACCACTCCGGGGGCGGTAGCGCACGAAGCGAGAGGGGCGACCAGGCAGCCGGCCAACAGCAAACCACCCGTCCGTCGATGCACGGGCAGCGACCTTACTGTCACCGGTGCAGAGAATGGTCGCGCACGTCGGCGCGCAACCGCACGGTGTACACGGAATCGCCGGACAAGACCCCGCCCCGCGCGAACAGGCGACCTGCTTGCCAGTTCGAGAGGCCGAGCTCGGGTTGGTCGAGCGCGAACTGCCCGTCGACCCAGCGGGTGAAGCCATTCCCGACGAAGGGAGCATCGATGGCCGCGTAGAACCACTCGTGCTCGCCGCTGTCCTCGCTGATCAGCGACGCGGAGAAGCGCGGGCTGAGGCGATTGAAGAGACCGACCGCGTCGGCGATCGAGTCGACCTCGACCATCCAGTACTCGGGTGAGTCCTCCCACTCCCACTCCTCGCCGAGGCGCTGTACCTGGTCCTCATCGACACGGTGTGTCAC
>JAYVOI010000013.1:0-6402 GCA_043758005.1 Ilumatobacteraceae bacterium | reverse complement strand
AGCCGAGGCACATCGCTTCGCGGTCTACCCGTACGTGCGCGGTCGTGCCGCGACCTGGGCCGACTGGGCCGAGATCGCGCGAGTCATGCGCCGGATGCACGACATCGATGTCGAGTGCCTCGACATACCGCATGCACCGCTGGACCGTTCGGGCATCGAGCTGCTTCGGGCTCGCCTTGATCATCCGTGGATCCGAGATCGTCGCGATGAGGTGACGCGGATGGTCGACCGCCTCGAGGCGGTCATCGAGCTCGCCAGCACAGTCATCCGGCCGGGTGTGCTGTGCCACAGCGATCTCATCGGTGACAACCTGTTGACCCGCTCTCACGGGTGACGCCGCGTCCCCGTGAGCGCGAACTCACTACTCCGCGCGAACGGGGGTTCAGCAGGCTTCGAGGGCGCGACGCACCAGGACCTTGGCCAGGTGCACCCGGTACTCGGGGCTGGCGTTGAGGTCGCTCTGCGGCTCGGCTTCCTCTGCGGCGAGTTGTGCCGCATCGGCGATCGACGAGCCCTGCGAGAGGGCGTTCGACACGCTGGTGGCGAGGATGGGTGTCGAGCCCATGTTGACCAGGCCCACACCGCTCTCGCCGTTGCGGCGCCATGCGGCGACACCGACGATCGCCCAGTCCTGCGCGCGGCGGTTGAACTTCTGGAAGTTCCATCCGGCGCCCTGCATCTTCGGGACCCGGATCTCCGTCAGCATCTCGTCGGCTTCGAGCGCGGTCTCCAAGAAACCCTGGAAGAAGTCGCCGGCAGCGATCTCACGCGTGCCGTTCGGCCCCTGGACGACGTAGGTCGCACCGAGCGCCAAGGTGGTGGCCGGCAGGTCGCTGGCGGGGTCGCTATGGGCGATGGAACCACCGATGGTTCCACGGTGACGGACCTGCGGGTCGCCGACTTGGCCGGCGGCGTGGGCCAGCAACGGAACGTGCTCGGCCAGTACGGAACTGGTCTCGACGTCCATGTGGCGGGTCAGCGCACCGATGGCGATGTGGTCGCCGGCGTCGCGGATGTACGACAGGTCGCTGATCCGACCGATGTCGATCAACACGCTCGGTTGGGCGAGGCGCAACTTCATCAGCGGCAGCAGGCTGTGCCCGCCGGCGAGGAACTTGGCGTCGTCACCGTGCTCGCCGATGAGGCTGATGGCCTCCTCGGCTGAACCGGCGCGGACGTAGTCGAAGGCGGCGGGAATCACGTGGTTGCTCCTCTATTTTGGGTATGTGCAGCTTGCATTGCTTTCCAGACGTTCTGGGGGCTGGCGGGCATCGCCACATCGGTGACCCCGAGGCTCGACAGCGCGTCGACCACCGCGTTGATCACGGCCGGGGCCGCGCCGATCGTGCCGGCCTCACCGATGCCTTTCACGCCGAGTTGGTTGGTCGGCGATGGGGTCACGGTGTGACCGAGCGTGATCGACGGTACATCGCTGGCCGCCGGCACCAGGTACTCGGCAAGCGTCGACGTCCTCAGGTTGCCGTCGTCGTCGTAGACGGCCTCTTCGAACAGCGCTTGGGCGAGGCCCTGGATCACGCCGCCGTGCACCTGACCATCGACGATCAGCGGGTTGACCTGCACGCCGCAATCGTCGACGGCGACGTATTGCAGCACCTCGACCTTGCCGGTCTCGGTGTCGACCTCGACGGTGCACACATGGGTGCCGAACGGCCACGAGAAGTTCGGCGGGTCGTAGGTGACCTGTGCTTCGAGGTTGGGCTCGAGGCCGTCGGGCAGGTTGTGCGCAGTGAACGCCTCGAAGGCGATAGCGGCCAGCGGCATCGTGCGATCGGGTGAGCCCTTCACCGTGAAAGCTCCGCCGACGAACTCGAGGTCGTCCTCGTTGGCCTCGAGTTGGTGGGCGGCGATCTTGGCTGCCTTGTCGATCACCTTGTCGCACGCCATGGCGATCGCAACGCCGCCGACCGGCAGCGAACGCGAGCCGTAGGTGTCGAGGCCCAGCGGTGCGATTGCGGTGTCACTGTGCAGCACGTCGACGTCGTCGGGGCTGACGCCCATCTTCTCGGCGACGATCATGCTCCACGCCGTCTCGTGACCCTGGCCGTGCGGCGACGTGCCGGTGACCACTTGGATCTTGTTGGTCGGCAACACTCGCACGGTGGCGGCTTCCCAGCCGCCCGCCGAGTAGTTCAGCGAGGCCAGCACGCGTGATGGGGCCAGGCCGCACATCTCGAAGTACGTGCTGACGCCGATGCCGAGCAGCTTGGGTGCGCCGGGGACGTTCTGGGTCTTCTGCCGGTCCCGTGTGCCCGTGTAGTCGGCCAGACCCAGGGCCATCGTGGCCGCGGCATCGTGATCACCCGAGTCGTACACCAACCCGCTGAACGCGGTGTAGGGGAACTGCTCCTTGCGGATGAAGTTGCGCCGGCGAAGCTCGACCGGGTCGACGCCCATCTTCGAGGCCAACGCGTCCATCGCCCGCTCGATCGCGTACGTGGCTTCGGGGCGACCGGCGCCGCGGTAGGCGTCGGTTGGCGTCATCGTCGTGAACACGCTCGTGCACGAGAAGTCGTAGGCGACCGGGATGTCGTAGACGCCGGCATAGAGGAAGGCGCCAAGGAGGGGGATCCCGGGGGTGACGAGTTGCAGGTAGGCGCCCATGTCGGCCAACAACCGCACGCGGACGGCCGTGACCTTGCCGTCGGCGTCGGCAGCAAGGTCGATGTGTTGGATCTGCCCACGGCCTTGGATCGTGGCCTCGGCGCCCTCGCTGCGCTCCTCGTTCCAGCGCACGGGCACAGCGTGCTTGCGGGCGAGCGCGACACACAGCAGTTCCTCCGCATACACGTTGAGCTTGGAACCGAAGCCACCGCCGACGGCGGGTGCTATCACGCGCATCTGCTGCTCGGGAATGCCGAGCGTCAGTGCCGTCATGATCTTCAAGATGTGGGGCACCTGTGTGGACGAGTACAGCGTCATGTCGCCGCCGTACGGCTGCGGGACAGCGGCGACGGCCCGGGGCTCCATGGCCATGGGGATCAGCCGCTGCTGCACATAACGCTCGCTGACAGTGAAGGCTGCAGCGGCAAAGGCCTCGTCGATCTGACCCACGTGGCCCTCGACCTTGAGGTCCCACGTGTAGCTCTTGTTCGTGCCGAGCTCGTCGTGGATCACGACCCGATCGCTGAGCGCGTCTTCGAGGTCGATCACTGGCGCGAGTGGCTCGTAGGTCACGTTGATGGCGTCGAGCGCGTCTCGCGCCGCAGCGTCACTGGTGGCCAGCACGCACGCCACCCCGTCGCCCGCATACGCGGCCTTGCTGACGGCCAGCGGGTAGTGCGCCGGGTTCTTCATGTCGGCGGTCACCGGCCACGCGCATGGCATCGGCGCGGCCCACAACGAGGTGAGGTCGGCCCCGGTGTACGCAGCAACCACACCGGGCATCGCCGCCGCGGCCAACACGTCGATCGAGAGGATCCGCGCGTGGGCATACGGGCTGCGCAACACGGCGAGGTGCAAGGCGCCGGGGATGTTCAGGTCGTTGGTGAACTTGGCCTCGCCGGTCAGCAGGGCGGGATCTTCGCGGCGCAGCAGCCGCTGTCCCAGGACGGACGTGGGCCGGACTTCGGTGACAGTCATGACCACTCCTTCGGAGTCGGTGTCAGCTACCTGCGGCGCAAGCCAGAACGGCCTGCACGATGTTGTGATAGCCCGTGCAACGGCACAGGTTGCCCTCCAGGCCGAGACGCACGTCGCGTTCGGTCGGGTTCGGGTTCTCCTTCAACAGACTGGTTGCCGCCATCACCATGCCCGGTGTGCAGTACCCGCACTGCAGGCCGTGGTTCTCCATGAACGCCTTCTGCATCGGGTGCATCTCGCCGTTCTGGGCGAGACCTTCGATGGTCAAGATGTCGGCGCCGTCGGCCTGCACGGCCAGCACGGTGCAGCTCTTCACGGCTTCGCCGTTGAGGTGCAGGCTGCACGCCCCGCACGACGACGTGTCGCAGCCGACGTTGGTGCCGGTGAGGCCGAGGGCCTCGCGGACGTAGTGCACGAGCAGTGTGCGCGGTTCCACATCGCTCTCGTGAACCGTGCCATTGACGGTGACGTGAATCTGCACGTGTGTTCCCCTCTCGGAGTCTGCGGCCCCCATGGCGCGCGCCCCATCATGCCTCATCACACGGTGCGCGTCCACATGGGAGCGACCGACGTCGCGTCAGGCAATCGGCCGGTGATGATGCGGCATGCGTCGTGGGAGGGTCGTCGCATAGGCGATTGCGAAGACCACCGCTGCCAGCAGCCCGATGGTCGCGCCCGGCGGTGCGTCGAGGGCTCGGCCGAGCACCACACCGACGAGCCCTTCGGAGACGCCGAGCACCACACCAACGATGGTCATTCGCCGCAGCGTCGGGCTGACGAGGCGCGCTGTGGCCGCGGGCGTCACCAACATGCTGACCGACATGACCGAGCCGACCGTGCGCAAGCTGATGACCACCACGACCGCCAGCAGCACCACCAAGACCGCTTGAACCAGCTCGACGTGCACACCGACCTGTTCTGCTTGAACGTGATCGAACGAGGCGAGGCGCAGCTCGCTGAACAGCAGCAGCACGACACCCACTGCGAGCGTGCCGATCACGACGTTGAACCCGATCTGGCTCCAGGTCAGCTGCAGTACGTCGCCGAAGAGGATGTGCTCGAGTTCCTTGGTGGTGTCGATCCGGGAGATGATGATGATCCCGATTGCGAAGAGGGCGCTACCCATCACCGCGATGATCGCCTCCTGCCCGAGGCGTTGGCTGGCCGAGAACAGGATCAGCAGTACGGCGATCACCACGCCTGCGCCGAGCGCGCCCAGCAAGATGTTGGCACCGGCGGCGTAGGCGATGCCGACCCCGGCCAGTGTGCCGTGCGACATTGTGTCGCCGAGGTTGGCCATGCGCCGCAACACGATCCACGTGCCGACTACCGGGGCCACAACGCCGATGATCGCCGCGGCGACGAGCGCCTTGAGGTACTCGCCCTGCAGGACGCCGGTGGCCAACATTGGCGCGGTCATGTCGGCGCCGCCGACCCGAACGTGCGGTCGAGCACATCGGCGGCCAGAACGAGATCGGGCGGGCCGTCGCCCAACAGGCGCCCGTTGATCGCCATGCATCGGTTGAATCGCCGTCGCGCCAGGGCGAGGTCGTGGGTGGCGATCAGCAAGGTGGAGCCGTGGTCGACCAGGCGCTCGAAGACCTCGAACAGTTCGGCAGTCGAGGGTTGGTCGACACCACTCAGTGATTCGTCGAGCATCAACACCGACGCCTCTTGTGCCAAGGCTCGCGCGACGTAGGCGCGTTGCAGTTGACCACTCGACAGCTGGTTGAGTGAACGCGACTCCATCCCGTTCAGGTCGACCAGCGCCAGCATGCGCAACGCTTCGTCGCGGTCGTGTGATGACGGGCGTTCGTACCAGTGATGGAACCGTCGCCGTCCGGCCAGCACGAGCTCGCCGACCGTGATGGGGAACGTGATGTCGGAGTCACTGCGCTGGGGGATGTAGGCGATGTCCATCCGGTCGGTGCGGCTGTGGCAGTGCACCCCGTTGACCTCGACCTCGCCGGTGTGGTTGACCAGCCCGCAGATCGCCTTGAAGAGCGTGCTCTTGCCGGCGCCGTTCGGGCCGATCACGCCGATCAGCTCGCCGCGGCCGACCGCGAACGAGACGTCTTCGAGCACCACGGTGCCGCCGTAACCGACGCCGAGCTGGATCACCTCGAGGACCGCGGGGACGCCAGCGGTGGGTACGGTCACGACTCGAATCATATCAAGAATGAGATCGATTCTCAATATCAAAGCCGGATCGTCGCGTTACGCTGTCGATGTGAAAGCCACCCCGATCGATGGTGTGACCACGCGTGCGTCGACGACTTTGAAGAAGGCCGGCCAGCGATTGACCCGCCACCGGGTCGCGGTCATGGCGACACTGCGCACGTCGAATCGACCGGTGACCGCCGACGAGGTCGCCAAGATCTCCGGTGTGCCGCTGTCGACGGCGTATCGCAACCTCGCCGAGTTGTGCGATGCCGGCGTCGCCGTGCGCGTCGGCGGGGCGGATCGCACCGATCGGTTCGAGATCGCCGAGTCGCTGACCAGTCATCACCATCACCACCTCGTCTGCACCGAGTGCGGTGTCGTCAACGACTTCGATCCCAGCCCGCAGCTCGAGCGGTTGATCACCAAGGAGATGCAGTCGCTCCTGGCCTCGGCCGGGTTCGCCGAATCGCACCACCTGTTCGACGTGCACGGCATCTGCGGCGATTGCCGCCAGCCGGCGTCGTAGCTGGCCGGTCGCGAGCGGCGTTCCCGCACTCCGGCGGTGACCCGGGACGGGTGGGCCACCACCGGGGTGGAGGTAACAACCGGGAGCTGCCTCCCTGTGAGCGACGGTAGGCC
>JAYVOI010000012.1:0-6405 GCA_043758005.1 Ilumatobacteraceae bacterium | reverse complement strand
CCTGGCCGCGTTCCCCGGTCACCGGGTTGGCGCCGAACAAGCGGATCTCCTCGACGAAGTCGACGCCGCGGATCTCCTGCAGCGCGGTGTAGGCCTCGCCCGACTGGATCGGACGCCCCCACGGCCACCCCTTGCCATCCGGCCCGCCGACGAGCGGATTGAAGTACCGGTGCAGCACAGCGGATGCTTCCTCACGCACGCGGACGATGCTGGTCTTCGGCTTGGCCTTGACCTGGGCGACGACGGTGACGCCTTGGTAGACGGGTGGTTCGATGATCACCCTGGTCCCCACCAGGCGAGCCCCGTCGAGAGCGTTGAGGATGCGAGCCATCGTCTCCTCGCTGGGCACGAGGTGCTCGAAGCGGATCTGGCCGTCGATGATCGGTGCGGCGGGCACGACGAGGATCCGCACGCTGCCGGCATCGGCGCCATCGCCTGCGGGCAGGCACTTCACGCGCGCCACCTCGGGCGCCGCGGCGCGCGTGAGCTGCTCGAAGTCTTCAGCGGTCACCGCCCGGTTGCGGGTGCGCAGGAGGATGGGCCCGCGGGTCTTGGCCGACTCGAGGTCCTCGCCGTCGACACCACCCGTTGCCGGTCCGCGGTTCTCCACTCCGGCGATGAACGGGATCGACGACTTCAAGGTCTGGATCGATCCGGCACCCACGTTGCCGATACGGCCTCCGCCGGTCGCGTAGGCCTCCAACTGCACGATCGCACCCTTCGGTGCAACGGCGCCGTACTGGCGCATCGAACCGTCGGCCTCGCGCACGCCCGGCCCGAACGTGATCACGCCGTGCACGGCGTCCAGAACGAAGACGCAGTCATCGGCCGAGCTACTGGCGAAGTGCTCGGCCTGGTGCCATTCGGTCTGGCCATCTTCGGAGGTGACCAACAGCCGGAGGAGATCGCCTGCCGGCAACACCGGTGCGTACGCGGTCTTGAACGTCTCGCCGGGCACACCCTCCGACACTCCCAACGTCTCGTGTTCGATCACATCGGCATGGGCCGCGTCGGCGGTACCGCCGATGGTGTCGGCGATGAGGCCGTGGATCATCGGTGAGGCGCTGTACGACGGCTGCCCCTCGGTGGCGGGAGTCACGCGGGCGCGCAGCCATCCGCCGCGTTCGCCGTCGAGCAAGGTGGCCGAATGTTGGCGGGGCACGTGCACGGTGATCGAGCCTTCGCGGTTCAAGCCACCCGTGGTGTCTTCGCTGACCTCGCAGGCGTGCCAGTTGGTTCCGTCGTAGGCCTCCCACTGCAACGGCGGATCGTCGGGGTCGACACCCACGCCTTCGATGGTGCAGTGGAACTGCAGACGAACGGCGCACCTGGGCACGGCGTCGGTGAGGCCGACCAGCAGCGCATCGCCCGGCACCGGGGGCGCGGAGAACGCGGCGAACGGAACTCGCAATCGAAGCTGTTCGGTGCGAGCCTCGCGGCCGTCGGCCGACGCGCCGGAGGTCAGCACAGAATTGAGCGAGCAGGCGACGATCGGCAAGTCCTCGACCGTCGTGAACACGACCGGCTCTTCGGTCTCGGTCCGCAACGTTGCAGCACGCGTGCCGCGGGGCAGCGTCAGCGTGGCCTGGGCGGGCGACGACAGGTAGAACGTCACGCCGGTGCGCGCCGACGTCGCCGGGAACAGTTGCAGCCCGATCAGCTCGAGGAACTTGAGATACAACCGATCAGGCACGCGGTTGAGCCGGTACAGCAAGACATCGGTCATGTAGGCGAACGTCTCGATCAAGGTCACGCCCGGATCCGACACGTTGTGGTCGGTCCATGTCGGGCAGCGGGCCTGAACCATCCGCTTGGCGTCGTCGACCAATTGCTGGAAGCGTCGATCGTCGAGATCTGGTGCTGGTAATGCCATCAGTAGTCACTCCCGTCGGTGGGGATCGTGTAGTACGGGAACACAAGGTTGCGGCGATCGTTGGTGCCCTTCACCGCGTATTGGATGTCGATGAAGACCAGTTCGTGGTGATCGACATCGGGCGTGGCGATCACCTTGACCACGTCGACGCGTGGCTCCCACCGTTGCAGCGCCCGCTTCACCTCGAAGGCAAGTGCCGTGGTCATCTCTTCGTCGACGCTGCGGAACACGAAATCGCGCACGCGCGAGCCGAACTCCGGACGCATCGGGCGCTCGCCAGGGTAGGTGAGCAAGATGATGCGCATCGAGTCCTCCAACTCACGCTCGCGGCGCACCATGGCGATGCCGCCCGAGGCAGTGAGTTGCGGCGGGAAGGCCCACCCTGTTCCGACGAAGTCGTAGTCAACCGGCATCTCGCGTCTCCCTAGTTCAGCTTCACCATCGAGCCGGACAACTCGACCAGACCTGCGCCACCATCAACCTTCACACCGGCAGTGCCCTTGATCTCGACGTTGGCGGTGCCGCCGTCGAGCACGATTCCCATTCCGCCCTTCAACGTCAACTTGCCCGGCGCGGCAGCCTCGATGGTGATGTCGCCGGCGCTCTTCACCGTGATCTCGCCACCCGTGGACTTCTGCTCGATCGAGATCTTGCCGATCGGGTTCAACACACCGCCGTCGCACACGATCTTCAGCTCGCCGTTGACCACATCGAACGTCAACTGCAACTTGGCATCGGCGTCGCCGAGGGTGATCATGCTCGTCGTCGGCGGGTTGGGCGTGAGCGGCGATGGGATCTCGTCCTCGAACGCCAACTGATTGCCGGTGCGCGACACGATGCCGCGCTTGACGACCTGCGCCGACAGGCCGGACGACTTGACCGCACTCGACAACAGTGGGTGCGAGGTCTTGCCGTTGATCAACCCACCGATCACGTATGGCCGTCTCGAGTCGCCGAACTCGAAGCCGACCAGCACCTCGTCGCCGACCTCGGGAAGGAACAGCATGCCCCACTCCTTGCCCATGCCGACCTGCACGACGCGGGCCCAGTCGGTCTCGTAGAACGGGGCGAGCCAGGGGAAGCCGAGCTTGACCCGACCCCACTTCTTCGGGTCGTTGTTGTTCGTCACGACACCGATCACGTTGCCGTTGATCGTCTGCGGTCGCACGCTGGCGCTGCCCAACGACGCCAGCCCCAACAGCGTTCGGTCCTGGCGGCCGCTGACCTCGAAGTACGTCGAGTAGCCACCGATCTCGGATTCGAACTCGTGTCGAGCCGCGGTCACGATCCATTCGCCGGTGAACTCCTCGGCGACGCCGGCGATCTTGATCTTCTTGCCGGCCTGCACGCCGGGGTTGCCGTAGCAGATGCCTTCGGCCTCCAGGATCGTGCTGGCCAGGTGCTCGGCCACACCCTTGGCCATCTCGTCGACCGCCGACGTGGTGGGCGATCCCCAGTCGAGCGGCCGGTTGGAGATGACCCTGGCCTTCATGCTCGGCATCAGGCCGAGACTCGGGAGGCCGGGGATGTTCGGCAGGGTGGGAATCGGGAACGGCAGGCCGGTGAACGACCCGGCCAGGGCCTGCGGATCTGGATCGTCATCGAGCTTGGCGGTACCGGTCTTCAGCGGCGCCGTGCCGACGACCACTTCGGCCTTCTCGTAGTCGTAGACGCGGACCTCGACCTCGGAGGGGATGTTCGCGGCGCTGCGCCGCGGCCGGAACGACTGCAGGTTCTGCTGGAAGGTCAGCGTCGGCGGCCCGCCACCGGCCAGGCTGGAAACGGCGCCGGCGATCGCGCCGCCGATGCCGCCTCCGCCACTCGGCTTGGCACTCGACGCCTTGCGGAAGAAGAACTTGCCCTGCGAGACCCCGGTCTCGAAACCGATCTCCTGGGCGCGACTGCGGAGGAAGTCCCAATCGGTCTGGCTGATCTGCGACACGTGGCGGTGGGTGGTCGAGGTGTCGCTGATGTCGGTCTGCATCAGCCCGGCCTCGCGTGCGATCTTGGCAGCGATGTCGCTGTCTTTCATGTCGACGAAGGTCCGTGTCCGGCTGTTGCGCTGGAGGCGGTGGGACTTCTCGTAGCCGCGCAGGATCGTGTAGATCGTCAGGCCGTGGTACTCGCCTTCGATCGAGGTGATCTCACCCTTGATGAGGCATTCGGCGTGTGGGCTGCCCGACTCGCCGCCGTAGATCTCGACGAGGCTGCCGATGCGGACCATCAACTGCTCGATCACCGAGTTGTCGGAGTCCTCGAACGTCAGCTCGAACATGTCGGGAAGGTGCAGCCGGGTGTCGACAACGGTTCGCTTCAACTTGGGCTGCACCGTCGGCAAGAGGTCCATCGAGTTGATCGAGACAGTCGGGGTGACCGTGGTCGACAGATCGGTGAGCGCGTCGAGGCCGAGCGACATGTCAGGTCACCCCTTCCCGACGATCTCGTTGGCGTTCGGGAGGTACACCGTGTCGCCGGGCTTGACCCGAAACGGGTCGTCGATGCCGTTGGCCGCAGCAACGCCGCGCCACAACTTGGGCGTGCCGTACGCAGCGGTCGCGATGGTCTGCACGTTCTCGCTGGCGCTGACGATGTGGCGCTGCCGGCCGGGAAGGCCACCCGACGTCGGGTTGGTGGGCAGCATCCCGAAGATGTTGAACTCCTCGGTCACGGTGAACGAGATGGCCGCCCGATCGGGTGTTCCCGCGGACGAGAAGCGCTCGAAGTTCACGGTCACCGTCGTGAGGGTGCAACGCATGATCTGCGTGCCCCACTGGAAGATCAGTGGCGGTGGCTTGGCGGCGAGGTTGATGCGCCCACCGGTCAGCGCGCCGATGGCAGCACCGATCAGTTGTCCGATCAGGCCACCGCCCGGATCCATCCAGTCGTAGAGCTGCTGGGCACGGTCATGCACATCGTCGCCCACGATCCAGCCGGCACCCTGTAGCGACTTCGGCGGCGCCTTGAGGAGGATCGAGGGCGTCGAGCCGACACCGGCCGGCGACGCATTCGGGCGGTTGGTGGTCTGGCTGCCCCGGTTGTACTTCAACGACTCCGGGTTGAAGTCGAATTCCACCATTTCGAACGGCAGGTGCTCGTTGATCAGTTTCGCTTTCATGGCGACTCCTAGAGGAACCCTTCGTGAACCAGCTCGAGGACCTCGATCGCCACATCGTGACCCGAGGAGTTGAGCGTCGGACCCTGCCACAGCGCGGGCCGGGCATTGGAGAACGTCCACTCCGACACCGTCTGGTTGTGGCTGTCGCGCAAGGTGATCGTGGCGGTCCCGCCGTCGGTGGCATCGACCATCGAACGCAACCAGCTCATGACCTTGCCCGAGTCCCGGGCGTTCATTGCTCGCTTCAGCACGAGGTGCGGATAGAAGACCCGATCGGGTAGGTACACCTTGTGGTCGTTATTGCCGCCGACCTTGATCTCCTTCAGCCCGAAGTCGACCTTCAACCCGTCGCACGATGACCACGCGCCGAGTTCGATCCCGTCGACGGCGACGTCGAAGCGCATGACGAGACCGAACTGCGTCGAATCCTTGAACTGCGCCATGGCGTCAACCGTCCCGTCAGGCGATTTCGTCTTCGAGGAAGCCCATGTGGACGACCTCGAGTTGCTCGGTGGCGATCTTGCTCGTGGAGGCGTCGAAGCCGACGACGGACCACTTGGCCGGCATAGCGCTGCGCATCACCCAGGTCGTGACCGGCTTGTCGGCAGAATCCCTCAGCTCGATCATCATCATGCCTGGCTGGTGATTCAAGGCCGTCTTGTTCAGCCAGTCACGAACCTTCTTGGTGTCGTCGGCTGTGACGACTCGACTGAGCTTCACGGTTGAATACTTGGTCGCGCCGGGGCAGTACCACCGCTCGTTCCAAGCATCGCCGGCGCGATACTCGACCACATCGAAGGTGACGTCGAGTCCATCGACCTTGGCCCAGCTGCCGAGGTCGATCTCGCCCGGCGCGTCGACTTTGACCCAGAATCGGTTGGCCAGAGCCAGCGGTGTGTCGTGGGATACGGGCATTTTTTCTCCTTGTCGGATCAGTGGAAGTCGGCGAGCAGGCCGGCTCGCTCACGGTCGATCAGCAGTTCCTGGCGCAATCTGCTGCGGATGGTGGGATAGAGACGGGTGGCCAGTTCGTCGAGCGCATACGGATCGCCGACGATGTTCTCGACGGCGTCGTGTGCGGCTCCGGGATGGGTGGTGCCGTGGGCCGCGCCGGTGTGTGCGGCGCCGCCGGCGTGGGCTGCATCGGGATGAGCGCCACCGGCAGCGTGGGCTGCGTCGGGGTGGGCGCCGGTGGCACCATGTGTGCCGGCGGCACCGGCCGCGGCGTGGGGGGGTGAGACCTGATCATGCAGGCTGCGCTCGAAATGGCTGTCCATCCCGAGCATTGATCCGAGGAACCCGAGTTCGGTGTGGGCGATATCGCCGGCCAATGCGTTGCCAAGTGCGCCGAATCGACCCGACATCGTCGCGTCGGTGCGCCAGTGCTCCTCGGCGTGGGCTGCCGCTCCGGCGCCGG
>JAYVOI010000011.1:0-2722 GCA_043758005.1 Ilumatobacteraceae bacterium | reverse complement strand
GACGATCACTGCGCCACGCTAGGCGACTTCGACGACGAGCCCCTCTGAGGCCGCGATCACCTCGACACCTCGCCGCTCGCCGGCGGTCGTCGCACACTGCAGGAGCTCGTCGAGGTCGTCGTCGCGACGCGCCGGGTCGTGATGGAACAACGCCAAGCGCTTGACGCCCGCTTCGGCCGCCAGCCAGACCGCATAGTCAATGGTGCAGTGACCCCACGTCGACTTGGCCGCAAATTCGGTCTGGGTGTACTGCGCGTCGTGGATCAACAAGTCGACGCCTTCGACGAGCTCCATCGGCCCGGGCGCCACGGAGAAGCTGCCGTCGAACGGCTGCTGGTGATCGGACAGATAGGCAACCGAGTGGCCGCCGAACTCGACCCGGAAGCCCAGCGTCGGCCCGAGGTGCGGCACCAGTCGGGCCGTCACGTTGTAGTCACCGATCGTGAACTCGGTGTCCGCGGTGTCATGGAACGTGACCGAGCCTGGCAACTCGTCGACGCTGACCGGGAACAGCGGCGGGCGAATGGTGACCGAGACCACGTCTTCGAGCGTCCGGCCATCGTCTTGGGCCGGCCCGTACACGTCGAGCGACGAACCTTCGCGCAGCAGTGGCGCGAAGAACGGGAGGCCCTGCACGTGGTCCCAATGCAGGTGGGTCAGCAGGCAGTTACCCCGGAACAGTTCGTCGACCGGGACGCGCTTGCCGTAGTAGCGAAGGCCCGTGCCCATGTCGAGCAGCAACGGTGCCTGCCCCGGCGCGTCGACCGACACGCACGACGTGTTGCCGCCGTACCGACGGATGTCATCGCTCTGGCACGGCGTCGAGCCGCGGACTCCATGGAACGTGACGCGCATCACCGAGTGATCCCCAAGACCTGGCACGTTACGCGGCGTTCATCATCAGGAAAAGTCCAGTCAACGTGACGTACGTCGCACGGAGCTACGTTTCGTCGGATGGTCGAGCACTCTGCAACGCGTATCGAACGGCCCACCCTGCCCGAGGGACTCGTGGTGATCGTCAAGCGGGAATGCGAGACCTGCCAGATGGTCGCCCCACTGTTCGCCGAGTTCGATGCCACGATCTTCACCCAAGACGACCCGACCTTTCCGGCTGACTGCCACCCGATTCACGATAGCGACCTTGCAATCAGCTGGCACCACGATGTCGAGACCGTGCCAACCCTGATCCGTGTCGTCGACGGCCGCGAGGTCGAACGCACGGCCGGCTGGTTGAAAGCCGACTGGCGACGGATCACCGGCGTCGACGACCTCGGTGCCGACCTGCCGGTGATGCGACCGGGCTGCGGCTCGATGAGCGTCGACCCCAACCTGGCTGATTCGCTGCGCGCCCGGTTCGGCGGTGGCGTGTTGCGATCGCGTCGCCTCGAACTGGCCGACCTCGACGACGAGATGGAGGTGCTGTTCGATCGCGGCGTGACCGATGGCCTGCCAGTGACCCCGCCGACCGAGGAACGAGTGCTGCGGATGCTCGACGGCACGAGCCGGACACCCGACGAGATCGTGGCGGTCGTCGCCCCCGACCTCGTCGAGGTCACCGTCGAGAAGGTGGCGATCAATGCCGTGATGGCCGGCTGCAAGCCCGAGCATCTGCCGTGGGTGCTCGCTGCACTCGAAGCCGTGTGCACCGACGAGTTCAACATCCACGGCGTGCTGGCCACCACCATGCCCGTCGGACCGGTGTTGATCTGCAACGGTCCGGGCACACGGGCGATCGGGATGAACAGTGGAGTCAACGTGTTCGGCCAGGGCAATCGCGCCAACCTCACGATCGGTCGCGCCCTTCAACTGGTCGTGCGCAACATCGGAGGTGGACGACCCGGCGAAGTCGACCGAGCGGCGCATGGCAATCCGGGCAAGCTCAGCTTCTGCTTTGCCGAGGACGAGATCGGCTCGCCGTTCACATCGTTGTCGGTCAGCCGCGGGTTCGCCCCCGACGACGACACCGTCACGGTGTTCGCCGGTGAAGGTCCACGCTGCATCGTCGACCAACTTGCCCGCGACGCCGACCAACTGGCCACCACCTTCGCAGCGTGCTTGCGAACAGCACATCACCCGAAGCTCGTGATCGGGTTCGACTGCCTGCTCGTGGTCGGGCCCGAGCACGCCCGAGTCTTCGCCGATGCCGGATGGGACCGCGACCGGCTGCTGGCCGAACTGCATCGCCGGCTGCAACTCCCGGGAAGTGAGCTCGTACGCGGCGCAGGCGACATGGCAGAGGGCGTACCACAATGGTTGGCCGGCGAAACCCTCGGGAAGTTCCGTGCCGACGGTCTGTTGCTGGCGTACGCCGGCGGTGGAGCCGGCCTGTTCTCTGCAATGATTGGCGGCTGGGCGAACGGTGCCATCGGTTCGCAGCCGGTGACCAGGAAGGTTGGGCGATGACCAAGCTGCTTCTCGATCCCACGAGCGAACGCACAGTGCTGGAGCGCGCCCTCCTGCCGAGGCCTGCTTCCCTGAGCGGCAAGACCGTCGGTCTGCTCGACATCTCCAAGCCACGGGGCGACGTGTTCTTGAACCGGATCGAGCAGCGATTGACCGAGATGGGCGCCACGGTGCTGCGCTACAAGAAGCCGACGTTCGCCAAGCCTGCGCCGGTCGATCTGCGTCACGAGATCTCCACCCAGTGCAATCTGGTCATCGAGGCACTCGCCGATTGAGGCAGTTGCACGTCGTGCAGTGTGCACGACATCGTTGATCTCGA
>JAYVOI010000010.1:0-6449 GCA_043758005.1 Ilumatobacteraceae bacterium | reverse complement strand
GCGTGGCCCCGGCCATCGATCACATGGTCGCCGCCGAGGTCGATCGTGGTGCCCTGGCCAGGGTTCGAGCCACAGATATGCCTGTTGACCTGCTGTTGTACGTCAGTTCGTTGGAGTCATCCCGGCGATCGAGCGCAGCCGACAAGCTGCGCCGCTTCGTTCGCACGCCCGATGCGATGCAGGCGATGTACCGCCCGGACAGTGGTGTGCCGGCCGCAAAGTTCCGCCCGCCCGTCTATGTCACTCTCTGGAGTTGATTGTCAAGACTGTCTTAAGTCCAAAACCTTCGCTGTGAGCAGGGCGTGTCCTGTGCATTACCCGAGTCCGACGCGGGCGCGGCGAACTATATTTCGGAGGTCAAACGAAATGAAGCGACATGTGATTGGGGTGGCCGCAGCAGTGTTGGGCACCATGTTGATGGGCGGGGTCGTTGCGACGCAGACCGCAGCCGCCGCCGACCCAGTGCCCACGACAGTGACATTGCCGCTGTTCGGAGCACCGTTGAAGATCGGCATCACCACCGGCCCCGGCGGGGCGTTGGCCTCGGTCACGGTCGACCCGGCCACCGGAAACACAGCCACGTCGGCTTCGCCGCACAAGGTCGTGTTCCAGAGCGCCAACCTGACCAACCCGACCGGTGACCCGGCCAAGGTCGTCATCAGGTCCAAGCAGGGCGGCCAGAGCGTCTCGGCTCGCGCCGGTTCGCTGGCCGACGTCTCCGGTCCCGGCTCGTGGAGTGGTGATGTGTTCGGTACGGGCACTGCCAGCACCGTCGCATTCAACATCGTTGCTGCTGCTGATGGCAGCCCGAACATCACGGGTGTCACCGCCTCGGCGGACGGCGTCGTCGGCACCGTCGAGCTGTCGAGTGGCGACGACGACGAGGGCACTGAGATGTCCGCTCGGGTCTCGGTCAAGTTCACCAATGCCGTAGGCGATCAGTCACGAAACCTGAGCATCAAGGTCAAGGTTGAAACCGATGAAGACGGCAGCACCTCCGCCAAGTTGAGCATCTCGCTCGGCCGGATCAAGGGCGTCGAAGGCAAGGCCGTTGGCTCCCACATGTGGACCGGTCTGCTCTGCGACAACACCAGTGCGTCCATCGCTTACGTCGTGGCAGCTGATGGCACCATCACCGTCGGCACGATCACGCCTGCTGGCGCCACGACGAGCAGCAACGAGGGCAAGACCACCGTCACCTTTGCCACCGGCGAGCAGGTGCGCATCAAGGTCAGCGATGAAGATGGTCAGATGACCGTCTCGGTCAAGGAAAAGATCCGCTGCAATTCGGCTGATCCGACCTTCAACGGCTCGTCCGTCCCGACCACCGCTGGCGACAACAACGACAATCACCAAGGTGGCGGTGGCGACAACCACGGTCACGGTGATCACGCCGGCGATGACGACACCACGACTTCCGTCAGCACCCCGGTTCAGCCCTGAGTGCGGTTGATGAGTCATAGCAAGGCAGCCCGGCTCCTCCTCGGGGGGGCCGGGCTGCTGCTCGTTTTCGGGGCATGCTCCGACAGCGGTTCACCCAAGGTCGGTTCGGCCGACGCGAACTCCACCCCGACGACGGTTGCTACAGCGACGCCGACCGTGTCGGCGCTCCCGAGCATTCCGACCACCACCGTGGCTGGGGCGCCTGCACCCGCTGCCGTTGATGGGCCGACGTTGTTGCAGTCGGCTATCGCTGCAACCGGCGGTGGTTATCACTTCAACCAGACCAACACCCTCGACGGCGTGGTGGCTCTCACCATCGACGGCGATCGGTTGCCCGACGGCGCTCGTCTTGCAGTCAGCAGCGATGCCGGCTTGGTGTTCTACATCATCACGCCCGATGGCACCTGGCTGATGCCGCAGAATGGCGAGTGGGAGGCCGATGACTCTGATCCTCCGACGCTCGATCCGATCAGCGCACTCAGCGCACCGACGTCGGTCACCGTGGCGAGCAACGACGGCACGACGGTGCAGTTGACCGTCGCTGTGCCCTTTGCTTCGCTCGGGATTGCCGACGAGGGCGACGCCCCCCTGCAGGTCTCGGTCGTCAACGGTGCATTGACCACGATCTCCTACAGCACGACCACCCCCGATGGAAAGGTCGCCGCGCTGACGACGGCGATCGGTGCCGTCGTCGACCCCAGCCCGGTCGTCGCGCCCATCTGATTCCCCGGTTCGATGGCTACGGCTTCGCTAGCTGTCGAACCCCAAACCCATCCGGTCGAGGGTCTTCAACCACGCATTTCGTTTGCCGGTTCGGTCCTCTCGGTTCAGCGACCACCTGGTCGTCTGGATGCCGATGAACCGGAAGGGTTCGGGTGGGAACGGCAAGGGCCGTTCCTTCACGAAATCGGTCTGTGTGGCGCGTGATCGCTTGCCGTCGAGCAGGTCGACCATCACCTCGCCACCGAAGCGGCTGGACGCGACTCCGAGGCCGGTGTAGCCGAGGGCATACGCAACACGGCCTTGCATCGCCTGGCCCCAGAACACGCAGAACCGGCTGCAGGTGTCGATGGCTCCGCCCCATGCGTGGGTGAACTTCAGACCCTCCAACTGCGGGAACGTCTCGAAGAAGTGCTTGCTGAGCTTGGCCCACGTCTCGGGTCGGCTCTCCAGGTCGGTGTTGATCTTGCCGCGCCAGTAGTAGATCGCGTCGTACCCGCCCCACAAGATACGGTTGTCGGCAGTCAGCCGGTAGTAGTGGAACTGGTTCGGGATGTCGCTGAGGCCCTGCCGGTTGCTCCATCCGATGTCGGCCAGTTGCGCATTCGACAATGGCTCGGTGACCATGCAGTAGTCGTAGACGGGGGCGACATAGTGGCCGATCCGCTTCAGCAACGGCTTGAACGCATTGGTGGCCAGCGCCACCTTGCCAGCGCGTACGCGGCCCAACGGTGTCGTGATCAGCACACCGACCCCGTCCTTGTCGAGTGACGTGGCCTTGGTGTCTTCGTAGATGCGCACACCGAGCGACATCGCCGCGCTCTTCAACCCCCACACCAACCTGGCCGGGTCGACGATCGCAGCCCGGTCCTTGCGCCACAGGCCGCCCGTGTACGTCGCCGAGTTGACCTGGGCCTGCATTGCGGTGGCGTCGAGCCACTCGACCTTCTGGCCGAGGGCGCGCAGCTGCTGGTAGTCCTCGCGCAGCTCGTCGACGTAGCTCGGCGAGTGCGAGCTGGTGGCAACATCGATCACGCCGGGGCGTTCGTAGTCGCAGTCGATGTTGTACCGCTTGATCGCCGCTTCGATCTCGTTCAGGTTCTGCAGGCCGAGCTCCTCCAAGAGCGGGAGCTCCTGCGGGAACCGCTCCTGCCCGTTGGCCACGCCGTGGGTGAGGCTGGACTCCATGAACCCGCCGTTGCGTCCACTGGCGGCCGAGCCGATCTCGTGGGCATCGATCAGCACCACGTCGCGCGATGGGTCTCGCTCTTTGGCGATGATCGCCGTCCACAGCCCGGTGTACCCGCCGCCGACAACGCACAGGTCGCACGTCTCGGTGCGTACCAGTGTCGGGTTGCTGTCGGGCTCGTCGGCGTCGTCGTACCAATAGGGGTAGGGGTCGGCGTCGGCGATTGCGTCGAGATGGAATTCGTCGATTGCTGCGTCGTCATCACGGTTGTTGACGGCCATGTCTGTCACCACCTGTCGGAGTGCGACGATAGTGCGGGCCACGCTACGGTCGCGGACATGATCACTCACGTTGTTGCGTTTCGCTGGAAGCCGGGCATCCCGGCCGACCACGTCGAGTCGGTGAAAGCTCAGCTGCTCGAATTCGCCGCCACCTTGCCCGAGGTGCGGTCGTACCGCTGCGGCAGCGATGAAGGCGCATCCGACATGGGGAACTTCGACTTCGCGCTCGTCGCCGAGTTCGACAACATCGACGATTGGCGTGTCTACGACAAGCATCCCCGCCACGACGAGATCCGCTCTGGTGTGGTCAAGCCGTGGATCGAAGCCCGCGCCGCGGTGCAGTTCGAGAGCTGAGGGTCGCAGCGCGAGGGCTACTGGGTGGAGTCGGCGGGTTCGGAGTCCGTCTGCTCGGATGACGGTGTGGCGACGATGTCGAGGTCGAAGCGCGCCAGGCGGGGGTCGAAGCTGGCCACCTTGCGAACCTTGCAGCGGTGGATCAGCACCAGCGTGATGGCGACGTCGACATCAACGGGTGTTCCACGCATCAATTCGGCGGCCGCATTGCGGTGCTGGCGAGCGACGTGCAACTTGTCGACGGCAGCGAACAGGTCGGCGTTGGCCACTGCCGCGAGGTGATCGGCGCGAGCCACCAACAAGAACTGCTGGGCGACGTAGTCATCGACGAGCACGCGGTAGATCGCAACGGCTTCGTCGTGATCCTCGTTTCCGGCATCGGCAACCGCCGCCAGGAAGCTGTGATCGAGTAGGACGGATGGCGGGTTCATCACAGCGTGGCCAGCACCCGGTGCGATCGTTGGGCACGGTTGCGGCGCTGGCGGTTCTCGAACCGGTTCCAGAACCAGAACGAACCACCGACGATCGCCCAGCCGACCAGCCCGTCGATCACCCAGTGCTCGGCCAGGTACACGAGCGACGTGAGCATGAGCACCGGGAACAACAACACGACGACCTTCAACCAGATCGGCTTGATCCAGGGCAGGAAGAATGCCGGGACGATCAGTGCGAACGAGGCGTGGAGCGACGGCATCGCTGCAACCGCGTTGCCCCAGTCGAGCGCGTTCTTCCAACTGTTGGCCGCGGCATGCAATCCCATCGCCACGAAACCACGACCAGCGCTGCGGGTCAGCGGGGGCAGCAGGTGGTAGTCCTTCGCGGCCATCCATGGCGGTGCGGTGGGGAAGATGATGAACAACAGGCAGGCGACGCCGAGCACCGTCGCGAAACGCTTCATGAACCGGGCCCATTGGCGATGCGTCGTGGCCCACAGCGCGCCCATCACGATGGGCACGACGATGAAGTGGGTGAAGTACGTCAGCGAGGCGACCTTGTCCCACCAGTGCACGCTCGACTTCCAGAAGTGATCCTGGAGCACGGTGTTCGGGTCGTTGCCGAAGAACAACGCCCGGTCGATGTTGCGCGGCGCCTGGACCTGCAACGGGAACTTGATGCCGAAGATCTTGCCGTCGGCGGCACCACGCGTGGTCTCGTAGGCGAACCACATCGCGCAGTACAGCGTCAGGTCGATCGCCAGCACGCCCCATTGCCTGGCGGGCCGGCCGATGAAGGCGCAGACCAGGAACACGGCCACGGCGCGGGCGATACCCAGGCGATCCCACAAGATGCCGTTGTCACGGGTCCAGACGATGGCGTAGACGCAGAAGATGGTCAGCGTCGTGCGCCGCAACCAGGCCAGATAGTCGATCGGCACGACCGAGCCGAGGCCGACTCGCTGGTCGAGCAGGGGTTGTTCGGCCACGACTGACATGGCCCACCAGGCTACCGAAATGAGTTGTCGAACGGGGTTCAGCAGGCTTCGAGCTCGGCAGAGCGCAAGTACGATCGGGCGAGAGAGCCGGGCGGATCAACTCGCCATGGTTGATGGGCTCAGAATCCTGCGATTGCGAGCTGCACGGCTTGGAGTGTCATGGTCGTCAGCGCGATGTGCAGATCTGCACGGTCGTCATCGGGCAATGCGATCGTTGTTGCGGGCGGAGCAGTCGCCGGTGGAACGGTCGGCGGCGGTTCAGCATCTGGGCGGCCGATTTCGGTTCCGTTGGGTCGGGTGGTGTGCCAGTGGCCGTCGGGGTCGCGTCGGGTTTGGTAGCCGTGTTGGTGTTTCCAGCGGTTGTGGCGTGCACAGGCCGGGCTGCCGTTGTCGGGTCGTGTTGGTCCGCGGGCGTTCCATGGTTGGGTGTGGTCGGTTTGGCAGCGCCCGGAGCGAAGATCGCATCCGGGCCAGATACACCATCGATCCCCGACCAACACCGCGTCACGGGCGCCACCGGTGAACAATCGCGACCGGCGACCCAGATCGATGACAACCCCGGCCGAGTCGAGCATCACTCGCCGCACCTGACCGGTGAGGGCGCCAGCGAGCAGGTCGTCGGGATCGATCTGATAGCCGTGTGAGGTTTCGCAGCGGCGCCGGTCGACCGTGGCCGGATCCAACGGTGCCGGGTCATGCCCGGCAAGGCGGGCCAGGTGGTAGTCGATGGTCGCTTGGTCGGCGATGATGTTGACCAACGGATCAAACACACCAACCTTCCCCGACCCGGCAGCGGCCAAGAACACCGCCAACAGGGCATCGAAACGGCGTTGTGCACTACTGCGGTCGATCAGGCCGGGGTGCATCCGGTCCCCCCACTGGGCGACACCGACGTCCCAATCGTGGCGGAACTCGCTATCACAGAACCGTTCGAAGATCTCCTCGATCATCACTCCAGCCGCGACGCCACCGTGAGCGTCCACGAAGACGCGCTCATCGACCACACTGACATGAGCGTCACGACCGGCAT
>JAYVOI010000009.1:0-14523 GCA_043758005.1 Ilumatobacteraceae bacterium | reverse complement strand
TGCGTCGGCTGGCCCGGGGAACCGCTCGTCGCTCACTCTGCCCTCCGTGGTGGAAATCGTGAAGTTGTCGGCTCTAGTACCGCGATCGTGGGCGAGCTAAAACATCACTCTGAACAAAATGTGGCCCGCTGTGGACAGGCCCATCAGCACCGATTCGAGCCACGGCACGTAGCGTGTGCAACCACATGCGCTTGCCAGCACCAGATCACCCGCCAGGAGGCCCCACCAGTGACTGAGATGGGAAACCACGATTCGCTCACCATCGACAACGAGGCCGACGGCGTGATCGTCGTGCATGGCGACGTCGATGTCGCCGGCGGCCCGATCCTCGATGCGGCGATCCTCACGCGCGAGGGCCACGGCGCAGTCGTCATCGATCTCGGCGACGTGTACTTCATCGACTCCTCCGGGTTGCGCAGCTTGCTGAGTGCCAGCCGGCGGGCGAGCGACAACGGGGCAACGGTCGTGCTGCGCAACGTCGGCGCCGAAGTGCTCCGGCTCCTGCAGATCACGGGTACCACCGAGCACTTCTCCATCGAGACCGGTCATGACTGAGCCGGTCTCCATCGGGCCGGTCGAGCTGCGGCTGCCGCCCGACCCGACCTTGTCGCGGGTGCTGCGACTGGCCGCCAGCGGGATCGCCGGAATGGCCGGGTTCACGGTCGACGAGATCGAAGACATCAAGATCGCCGTCAGCGAGGTGCTGCTGGCGATGATCGAGCACGGCGGCGGGAAGACCATCGAGATCCAGTTCATGGTCGAGGACCAGTCGTTCAGCGTTCGCGGGCAAACCGCGATCGAAGCGTTCGACGCCGACCACCCTGACCTCATCCTCTGCCGCACGGTGCTCGCCGGCGTTTGCACGCAGCACGGCATCGAGCTCGTCGACGACCGAGCCCAGATCTGGGCGGCAGTAGCTCACGCGTCGATCACGTGACGGCAATGCCCAGCCAGTCGGAGCACGACGAGACATGGCTGCTGGAGTCCTTCGACCGCTATTCGGTCACCCACGATCCCGGGCTGCGCGACGAGATCGCCGATCACACGCTGTGGCTGGCCACGCGTGGTGCGCGCCGATTCGCCGACCGTGGCGAGCCGTTCGACGATCTGGTGCAGGTGGCGCGCATCGGCCTGCTCAACGCCATCGAGCGGTTCGATCCCGACCATGGTGTGCCGTTCGGGGCCTACGCGACGCCGACCATCATGGGCGAGCTGCGGCGGTACTTCCGCGATCACACGTGGGGGATCCATGTGTCGCGCCGTGCCAAAGACCTGCGGCCGGCGGTCAACGCGGCCACCGAGGCGCTGTCGAAGGAACTGCACCGATCGCCGCGGATCTCCGAGATCGCCGAGCGCATGAAAGCCTCCGAGGAAGCAGTGATCGAGGCGTTGGAGGCCAACAACGCATATCGGGCGCGGCCCCTCGATCAATCCGGCAAGTCGACCCCGGCCGTCGAGGCCAACTTCGAGGCAGTGCTGAATCGCGAAGTCATCGCCGGCCTGCTCGATCGTCTGCGTCCGCGCCAGCGACAGATCTTGTTCCTTCGGTTCTTCGATGAGCTCAGTCAGGCGCAGATCGCCGAACGGATCGGCACCAGTCAGGTTCACGTCGGACGGCTGATCGCCTCCAGCCTGGCCGAGTTGCGCGGTCTCATGCAGGATGATCCGCCCGACGCCAGCTGAGTCCGCTGATCGCTGCGTTTGGGCGCCGGGCCTCCTGGGTACAACGAGGTGACTCCATGAAAGGACGCTCATGATTCCCCGAATCGTTCGCCGACGAATTCGCCCACTGTGGCTCGCTGCGTTGGCCTCGGCCGCGTGGGTCAATCGAAAAGACGTGGTTCGTTGGTCCGACTTCTTGCGGCGCGCCGTCGCTCAGCGCCGAACACGACCGATGTCAGAAGTGATCACCGAAGCAAAGGTGCGGATGGCAGTCACTGCCGATCCGGTGCTGCGCCGGGATCCCGCCCTGAAAGATGTCGCCGTCAACGACGGTGTCGTCACCTTGTTGACCAGCGCCGAGGAATGGCCGAACTCCGGTGCGCATGTGCGCCGGCTCACCAGGGTCAAAGGCGTTGCCGACGTCACCGCCTTGAACCTCGTCGAGACCTGAACCCGACCCGGTACCACGACACCGACCACCACCTCGATAGCGTCACGTCGTTCGCTCGAGGAGGAAGACCATGGTGACTCCCGCAACTGCAGCGGCTCGATCGGGCGCCCACCGATGGGGCGAGCAGACGCAGCGAGCAGTCGACAACTTCCCTGTCTCGGGTGATCAGATCCCTGCCGAGATGATCCAAGCCCTGGCCATGATCAAGGCCGAGAGCGCCGCCGTCAACAGCACCCTCGGTGTGATCGGCGAGTCGATGGCCGTGGCCATCCAGCGCGCCGCCAACGAGATCGTCGCCGGGGAGATGGCCGACCAGTTCCCGGTCGACGTGTTCCAGACCGGCTCGGGGACCAGCACGAACATGAACGTGAACGAGGTCATCGCCCACCGCGCCGCAGAGCTCCTCGGTGTGCCGGTGCACCCGAATGATCACGTCAACGCGTCGCAGTCGTCGAACGACACATTTCCGGCAGCGGCCAGGATCGCCGCCACGGTGCAGCTCACCGCAACACTGCTGCCGGCCCTCGAAGCACTGCGATCATCGCTGCTCGATCTCTCGGGTCGCCACCTCGACACGGTCAAGATGGCGAGGACCCACCTGATGGACGCCGTGCCGATGACCTTCGGGCAGGAAGTCTCCGGTTGGGCCCGCAGCCTCGAACTGGCCACCGAGCGGATCGCGTCGCTCTTGCCCAGACTGACCGAGCTCCCCATCGGCGGCACCGCGGTCGGCACCGGCCTCAACGCTCCCGATGGCTTCGGGGCGCAGATGGCACAGCGGCTCAGCACGCGCACCGGGCTGACGTTCACCGAGGCCCGCAACCACTTCGAGGCGCAATCGGGCCAGGACGTCTTGGTCGAGGCCGGTGCGTTGTTGAAGGTGGTCGCCCTGTCGATGCACAAGATCGCCGGTGACCTGCGCCTGCTCGGCTCCGGACCGAACGGCGGACTGGCCGAGATCCGCTTGCCGGAATTGCAGGCGGGCAGCTCGATCATGCCCGGGAAGGTCAACCCGGTGATCCCCGAGATGGTCCAACAGGTCGCCGCGCAGGTGGTCGGCAACGACGCCACGATCACGTTCGCGGCCACGATGTCGACGTTGCAGCTCAATACGGCCATGCCGATCGCAGCACGCAGCGTCATGTCGTCGATCCACCTCCTGGCGAGCGCGGCCACGCTGCTCGACACCCGCTGCATCCGCGGCATCGAGGTCGACAAGGATCGCATGAGGCACAACGCCGAGCGCTCGCCGGCAATCGTCACCGCGCTGGCCCCACGAATCGGCTACGACGCAGCAGCGAAGCTGGTGCACCAAGCCCAGGATCAAGGCGTGCCTCTGGCGGAGCTGATCGAAGCCGCCGACCCGTCTGTCACACCCACGTCGTTGGATGCGATGTTGTTGGCGATGACCCGGCCGCACGACCGTGACGAGCCTCCGGCCGGAGGTCCCTAGTACCCGACGAAGTCGATGCAAACGAGCGCCAGGTCGTCGAATCGTTGCGTGACCGACGCTGCAATCGTGCGCACGAACTCGTCCGGCGCCAGGTCCGCGTGCGACGCAGCGAGATCGGCCAACCGGGCCAACCCGACGTCGAGATGCTCGCGCCGTCGCTCCACCAATCCATCCGTGAACATCAACACCCGGTCGCCAGGGCTGACCTCGATGGACGACGACTCGTAGGCCTGACCTTCGAACAGCGCCAGCGGCGCGCCCGACCGCTCCTCGAGGTACATCGCCGTACCGTCCGCCAGCACGACCAACGGGGAGAAGTGACCAGCCTGAGCCCACTGCAGCGTCCGTGCGCGGATGTCGAGCACGGCGTAACAACACGTGACGAACGGCCCATCGAGCTCGTTGAGGCGGGTCGTCACGTTGTTGGCACGGATCAACACATCACTCGGCTCGTCGTGCTCGGCAGCAATCGCCCGGAAGATGTTGCGGACCTGCACCATGAACACGGCGGCGCGGTGACCATGGCCCGCAACGTCAGCGATCACCAGGGCGACGCGGTTGTCGTCGAGGGCGAACACGTCGTACCAGTCGCCGCCGATCGGTTGGCGCGCATCGGCAGGCTCGTACACCGCGGCTATTCGCACGCCGGGAAGTTGCGGCAGCGTCGTCGGCAGCGCTGCTGCCTGCAACAGACCGATGGCCGTGCGTTCGGCTTCGACCTGCAATGCCGCGGCGCGAGTTGCCTCCTCGGCCACGACGATGTCGGTCACGTCGCGCGACGCCGAGATGTAGCCGTCGCCCAACTTGGCGACCTGGATGGTCCAATATGCCTGCCGACGGTTTCCATCGACCATCGCATCGGCATACTGCACGCGGTGCCCCTGGTACGGGATGCCGCTCTCGACGACATCGCGGAAGCGATCGAACATCCCTGACGTACGCCAATCGGGGTGGATCTCGCAGATGAGTTGCCCGACGAGGCCGTCGCTGCCACGCCGGGCGCCGCTCGAGCCGTGGCCGTTGACGAATTCGATGACGAAGTCGACGATCTCACCGTCGTCGTCCCGGACGGCCCTGGCAACCACGACGTCGTCGAGCATCGCGTCGAGCGCGTGCCGGAACTCGACCTCGTGGGCATCGTCAGTGGCCGTGATCCTGGCCAGTGCCAGTGTGACCAGCGACGAGACCGTGCCGGCGAGCGTGGTCATGGCCTCGGTGATCGGACGTGGTGCGGCCCAGCCGACGTGCATCACGCCAACAGCAAAACCCGTGGGGCCGGCACGGAGCGGCATCGACAGACTGGCCTGGTCCCGTGCGACTCGACGAAGAGCTTCGACGGTCGGAAAGCGCCGGGCGAAGTCGCCATGCCCCTGCAGCACGACCGGGGTGTTCGTGCGGGCGGCCTCGGCGATCGGGCCATCTTCGACGATCATGATCCGTGCGCCGAGCCACTGGGCAGCATCGACGTCACCGAACCCGGCGAGCGCGGCGACGACGAGCACATCGTGGTCGCGCAACGCCACGGTCGCTCGCCCGTGAAAGGTGTCGACCAGGAACGAGCACACGCACTCGGCGATCTGCTGCTCGTCGAATGCCGTCGTGAGGGACTCCGACAACTGCAACAAGCGCTCTGCCTGACGCCGCGACACGATGTCGAGCGTCACGTCGGTCACCGCCGCACCGATACCGACCACCTCGGAGCCGCCATCGCGCAACGGCTGGTAGTTCACCTTCCAGTGTCGCTCCACGCCGATCTCGGGCATGACGATCGTCAGCTCGTGATCGGTGATCGGCTGGCCGCTGTCGCGGACCCGACGCAGCATGTGCTCGTGCAGCTGACCAGCCATCGGGCTGAGATCACCGGGCCGCAATCCAACGTGCTCGGCCGCGGTCAGGCCGTTCATCTCCGCCATCGGCTGGTTCACGCGCTGGTAGCGGAGCTGGTCGTCGAACACCGCCATGGCACTCGACGACTGGGCCAGCAGTGTCTCGCTGAGCTGGCGTTCCAGCCGTTCGGACTCGCGGATCCGCTCGAGTCGGTACTCCAGCAAGATCACCCCCACTGCGGCGGCGACGAACAGCGCAAGACCGAACGCGTCACCGCTGCTGGCCAGGCTCCACGAGCTCTCCGTCGGCGTGAACGCCCACCACAGGGCGAGGCTGCTGAGCACGCCCGACACCGCCGCGGCACGCATTCCGGCGACCACCGCGGCCACCACGACTCCGAGCAGGAGCAACACCCCGGGGCGATACCTGGCAGAGTCGTGGAGCATCCGGAGCAGGACGGTCGTCAGCGGGGGCACTCCTGCGCCCAACACGAGCTCGCGAGGACGGAACCGCCTGCGCTGGCCGGCGATCCACCGAACAGCGACCCGTGCCGCTGGTCCGTGGTCGTCGACAACCGCCGGCTTCGGGTCTTTGCCCGCCAGGCGGTAGGCGCCCGATTCCACGAACTGCAGGTCGTCGGCGGTGTAGTGCACTGCGGTCGTTCTTCGAGCAGCGAACAGCACCCCGGTCAGAGCGTCGTTGAGGCGAATCGGCACGCCGATCAGCCCACAGATCGGGTGAGCCGCGAGGTGCGCCAGCCATGGCTGCGGGAGCGCGTCGAACGAACAATCGGCTCCGTCGACCCGTGGGATCAACATTGGCTGGTTGGAGTCCGTCACCTGGGAGCTCAACGCCGTCGGTGAGATGGCCGAACCGTGTCGGATGAGATCGGACAGCACCTGCGTCGAGGCCATCGGGTCGGCCAGGTCGACGATGGTCAGCACGCCCGAATCGGCGTCGGCCGTCGCCCATACGACCAGGTCGCCGCCGAGGTTCGCCGAGATGACATGGAGCAACCCGGACACGGCGTGCGCAGGATCACGCCACAGTTCATCCTCCAGGGACGGGGGCACGGACGTGACCGTAGCCGAGGCTCTGGCGATCGCCTGCGGGGAAGCGGAGCGGGTGACGGTCCCGCGAAGACCTGGATCGGCAGGCACAGGTCAGTTCCCGACGTCGCCGGGCAGGGACCCCTGCGACTCGACCGTTGGCGGAACGGTCCAGATGTCCGCTGCCATGTTGTTCCTTTCTCCGCGTTGCACCCCGAGAGCCGTGCGCCGGTTGATACCCCGAAATGACCCGAAACGAATCCAATTCGCCCCGAATGAACCGTTCCACGCGAGGTTTCGACGGCCGCAGACCGGGGTATCAAGCCGCCATGAGATGGCGTTGGGTACGATTCCGTGGCGATGGCGGACTCTCGTGGTGACATGAACGGGAGCGCCGTCGACCGAGAACAGCACGTCTTCGAGGCCGTGCCGACGAGCGCGCGCGCCGGGCGACAATTCGTCACCGATACGTTGCGCGACCACGGGGCCACCGTCAAGGTGATCAGCGACTACGTCCTCGCCGTCAGCGAGTTGGTCACCAACATCATCGAGCACGGAAACAGCTCGAACCTGACGATCCTGCTCGACGTCGCCGATCCCGATTGGTGGGACGTCGAGGTCGTCGGCGGTGCCTCGGATGCACCGAGCCACCTCCTCCATCCGGACACCTGGGCCGTCGCCGATTCGGACGAAGCGTCAGGCCGTGGGCTCGGCATCGTTCGTCATCTCATGGACGAGATCATCTCCCACACCGATGCCGGTCTTGTCAGCATCCGCTGCCGTCGCCGTCGCGAGCCTGCCGTCTAGCTCTCCCCCACGCGAACGAGGGCGACCACCGAAGCGGCCGCCCTCGTTCGTCGAGGAATCGTTGGGAATCGTGGGACAGGAACTAGATCTGCTCGATGATGGTCGAACTGCGTGCGTAGCGCGGCAGCAACAGGGCTGCGAGCACGACGACGACGGCAGCAAGCACGGCCAGCCACGCCATCGACGACTCCAGGGCCAACGACTTGGTGAACGACTTGGTCTGCACTGCGCCGACGAAGCCGGCGATGCCCAGCACGCTGCCGAAGAAGATCTCGCCGCTGCGCGACCGGGTCGCGCCGCTGATGAGGAGTGCTGCACCGATCGCGATCTCGATCAGGCCGAGTGTGGTGGTGTGCGTGAATCCGAGGACCTCGAGATGAGGATCCGACATGGGGCCATCGAAGCCGTTGCGAATGATGGCGATCAGGCCGACGACCAGGATCACCAGTCCGGCGATCGAGGCGATCACGGCATCGGGTGCGAAGCGCGATGCATAGGCCCGGCGAACCTGCCCGCCGCTCACGACGGCGACAGGCGCAACCTGGGCTGCGGGTACAACGACTTCTCGCTGTACGGGAACGTCGACGACGGCCGCCGGCGGCGACTGGAAGACGACATCGCTGCGTTCTTGCAGCGGACCTTCGGTGAACGACATGGCAGCTTCTCCTTTGGAGACTGATGGGGGTTGGCGTCCTACCGGCGGGTGCCGAGCGGACAGTTGTTCACTGGAATACCCCGTGCGCAACGTGGCCAAACCAGGATCGTGAGACCCCAGTAGGCTGCGCCCGTGAGTACCCAGGGCAACCGATGACCCGCCGCCACCGCGGGCTGGTCGACGGTGCTCCGGTGGGCGCGATGGGCGTGCATCTCGACCAGCGCCAGCGGTTGCTCATCGCCGCACCGCTCGGTGCCGTTGGGGGTACGACCGCCGCTTTCTTCGCACCGTGGCAACTGAGCGTGTTGGTGGGGTGGGACATCGCCGCGTTGTTCATCGTCGGCTCCGTCTGGGCGTTCATCGTGGTCCTCGATGCCGCATCCACCGCGCGAGTTGCCACGCGCGAAGACGACAGTCGTGCGATCGTCGACGTGATCATGGTCGTGGCCAGCCTGATCAGTCTCGTCGGTGTTGTCGTCGGCCTTGCTCACGCACGAGGCCACTCGGGTGCGATGTCGGGCGTGCTGACCGGGGTGGCCGTGTTCACCGTGTTCTTGTCGTGGTTCACCGTGCACACGCTGTTCGTGCTGCGCTACGCCCACTTGTACTACAGCGAGCCGGCGGGCGGGATCGACTTCGCCGACAAACGAGAGCGCCCCGACTACCTGGACTTCGTCTATGTCGCGTTCACCGTCGGCATGACGTTCCAGGTCTCCGACACCGGTATTGCCGAGCGGGGGATCCGCCGAACGGTGATTCGCCACGCCATGCTGTCGTACCTGTTCGGCACGGTCATCGTGGGCGTCGCCATCAACGTCGTCGGGAACCTGATCAAGTGATCGCACCGCGGCTGCTTCGACTCTCCGCTGGTTTGAGCGCTCCCACCGCGGGGAAGAAGTAGTTCCGTGCACCCCACGTCAGATGGGACCGATCATCATGACGGCCTCTACATCCCCGGCAGCAGCGCGCTGTGGAACCCCGAGGTCGTCGATCCACAGGGTTCGCAGAACAGCAAGTGGTCCGATGTCCCGTGGCGAACGATCATCGTCGCGGTGGGTGTCGTTGTGGCGACGTACATCTCGATCGTGCTGGTGCTCGCTGTTGTGCGCATCGTCGCCTGGATCGCCATCGCCGGTTTCATGGCGGTCGTGCTCGCCCCGCTCGTCTCGCGGCTCGATCGTCGCTTCGGCGGCCGGCGCACGCTGGCGACCGGTGTCGTCGTCTTCGGCACCCTGATCGCGTGGGCCGGCGTGATCGCCCTGTTCGTGATACCGGTGCGCACGCAGCTCGTCAGCATCCTCACTGATCTGCCGGGCACCGTTCACGACGCGGCCAGCGGTCGTGGCCCCATCGGCCGCATCGTTCACCAGCTACACGTCGAGAGCTACGTGAAGGACAACGAGGCAAAGCTGGCGCGGGCAGCTGATCGGCTCAGCGTCTCGTCGTTCGAGGTGATCCAAACGGTCTTGAGCGCCGCGTTTGCGTTCGTGACCATCACCCTGTTGACCTTCCTGTTCCTCAGCCAATCCGCGTCGATCGGGCGAACCGCGGAGAACCTGATCCCGTTTCGACGTCGCGCCGCAGCCCAGCGCATCGCCGCAGACGCGGCCGGCGCCGTCAGTGGTTACGTGATTGGCAACCTCATCATCAGCCTGATCGCCGGGGTCGCCGCGTTCGCCTGTCTCGTCGCCCTAGGCGTGCCGAGCCCTGTCGTGCTCGCCTTGTTCGTTGCTGTTGCCGACCTCATCCCCCTCGTCGGTGCAACCCTCGGTGCCGCCGTGTGCGTTATCGCCGGGTATCTCCACTCCCCCACTGCAGGGTTGATCTCGATCATCTTCTTCGTGGTGTACCAACAGATCGAGAACGGCGTGCTCTACCCGTGGATCATGGCCCGCAAGGTCAACGTGAACCCGCTCGGGATCCTGCTCAGCGTGCTGCTGGCGGTCGAGGTGTTCGGCATCCTCGGGGCGCTCCTTGCCGTTCCCGTCTCCGGCGCGCTGCTGGTCGTCGTGACTGCGATTCGCCAGGAACGCACACGGGAGCAGCTCGTGTTGCCCGACAATTTCAGCGAG
Organism: Ilumatobacteraceae bacterium; assembly: GCA_043758005.1. Taxonomy (GTDB): domain Bacteria; phylum Actinomycetota; class Acidimicrobiia; order Acidimicrobiales; family Ilumatobacteraceae; genus JAENVT01. Next base: position 4,547 of record JAYVOI010000009.1, on the reverse strand, counting down.
TCGGTCGGACTCGACGAAGGCTCGCCTTCCCCGTAGCCGGCGGTATGACGTGCATCACATCGAAATACCTCGCATTTTGTCACTTGACCGGTACAGTTATCCATGTACTATACCGATACAGAAAGTAATAGGAGTCAAACATGGATCCGTTCCACGCAGTCGCCGAGATGTATGCCAAGCGCAACGTTCACGGGGTCGCGTACAGCGCCCTTCCCAATGCCCCGGTGCTGCCGTACACCGAGCCACGCCACCGTATTCGCCGGGTCGCCACGATGCTGCGCCGGGTATGGCACCGCCCGGCGGTGGCCCTCCGACCGGCGCGCTACAGCACCGAATGCTGATCGAGCACCGATGAGCGGACCGAAAGGAAAATCCGACGAGCTGGGGTTTCCCGTGGTATTCGGACCAGAATCGTTGGGATGGCGAGAGTGACACTGCAAACGATCGCTGACCGGGTCGGCGTCAGCCGCATGACGGTGTCGAATGCGTTCTCACGCCCCGACCAGTTGTCGTCGGAGCTCCGCGACCGGATCTTGTCCGCTGCCGAAGAACTCGGCTACGCGGGACCGGATCCGTCCGCCCGTGCACTGGCCAGAGGCACCGCCGGAGCCATCGGTGTGCTGCTGACCGACGTGTTGCAGGACGCATTCGCCGACGAAGTGGCCACGACGTTCCTGGGGGCGATCGCCGAGGAGCTCGGACCGACTGGCCTCGCGCTGACCCTGTTGTCGGCGTCGCCGCAGGGCAGCATGATCCCGGCGCGCGATGTGCCGATGGACGGCGCGCTCGTCTACTCCTGCAACAACCAATCCGACGCCGTCGACTGGCTGAAACGGCGCAAGCTGCCCCTCGTCTTCGTCGACCAGGCGACAACGCCGGGCTTCGCCAGCGTCAACATCGACGACCGCTCGGGGGCCCATGCGGCGGCGCAGCACCTTGTCGACCTCGGCCATCGTCGCGTCGACATCATCATCGCCAACCTCGCCGGCCCCGCCAGGATCGTCCACGACCCGATCGCCACGACCACCAACCACGTGGTCAAGCAGCGACTCCTGGGCTGGCTCGAGGCCCTCAACGCGGCCGGCATCGAGGCAACGGTCGTGCAGGAGGCCTACGAGTCCGACGGGCCCGGCGACGAGGCAGCCGAGTTGCTGCTCGACCAGGCCGAGCCGCCGACCGCGATCCTGTGCTTCAGTGACGTACTCGCCTACGGGGTGGTGCAGACAGCGCAGGCCAGAGGCCTGATCGTGCCCGACGATCTGTCCGTCGTCGGCTTCGACGACAACCCCCTCGCCAAGCGCATGCGCCCGGCGTTGACCACGGTGCGCCAAGACGTGGCTGCCAAGGGCCACGCCGCGGCCGCCGCCTTGACCGCTGCGATCGAGCGGGGGCGAGCCGGCACCGCGGCGCGGGTCCGTCATGTCTTGCTGCCGACGGAGCTGATCGTGCGCGACAGCACCGCCAAACCCCGCTGACGGCTTCAGCCCGCCGCTGCCATCCGCTGTTGCAGCGCTGGCAGGCCCTCGCCCGACAACTCGTCGAGCCCGGCCCGCCGACCGGTCATCGCCGCCATCATGGCGAGACCGGGCCCGGTGACCTCCGGCCCGGTGCCGTGCGACCAGTCGACGTCGGTGGCGACCATGCGCAGCCCCTCGATGCGCTGCTTCGTACCGACCGGGAAGCTGGTGTTCTGGTACATCTCCAGGCAAGCGAGCAGTGCTTCCGGGGCAACGTCACTCGGCAGGCCGAGCGGGCGGCGAATGTCGTCACTGTGCACGACGACCTCACCGAGCATGGTCCTCACCGGTGCCGGCGGGCGATTCGTGGTCGTGAGGCGGGCCCGCAGTCGGGCGATGATCTCGTCGGGCGGGCGCGCCGCTGTTCGCTTGGCGTCGACGTCCATCATCTTGTTGAACCGAAAGCCGTTGGTGGCCATGTGCGCCATGAACCGCCGCTTGGTCTGCTCGGCACCGGTGACGATGTGACCGGCGGCGTCTCGCACCGTCCAGCCGCCGCACAACGACGGCTGCCTCCACTGATCGGGTGTCAGCGTTGCCAGGGTGTCAGCCATCGAGGCCCGCTCCCGATGGATCAACTTCCACGTCGTGGCGTCATCCATCGCTGCCACCCCTCAGCCCTGCTGCGCCAGGCCGACGACCTGGCCCGCGGGATCGGCGATCAGCGCAAAGGCCACACCGGGCACTCGCACGGGAGGCTGCACGACGGTGCCACCCAATCGCGAGGCATCGGTGACCGCAGCGTCGATGTCTTCGACGCCGACGAAGAAGGTGACGAGTGGTGATCCGCCCTGCACGGGGCCGATGCCCGCCGGCAGGGTGTCGGGCACGCCGGAATCCACGTAGGTGTACCCGGGGATGGCGCCTTCTGGGAACGTCCACCCGAACAGCTTGCCGAAAAAGGCGCGGGTGGCATCGGGATCGTTGGACCGGATCTCGGCGTGGACGATGGGACTTGGCATGGTGACCTCCGTGTGGTTCGGGTGCCGGTTGGGCACCTCCTCAGCACTCCGACGAACGGCGATCACCGATTTCGACAACGCCTCCACATCTCGTCATACGATCTCGACCTGGCCCTCGACGATTACCTCGCCTCGGAGATCGTGCTCGATTGCGGAGACGGCTTGTTCAGCCGGCGCGAAGCGATGCGTCGCCTGATGCTCCTCGGCCTCAGCGGGCCGACAGCGGCCGCACTGCTGGCCGCCTGTGGCAGCGACTCCGACACGGCCGAGCCGACTGCAGCGCCGACGATTGCACCGTCGACCACCGCCGCCCCATCGCCAACCGAGGCGACCAGTGCACCTGCCGCCATCGCAACCGGTTCGAGTCCCGCAGCCAGTTCGGTCCCCGGCTCGACGGCTGCCTCGAGCACCGACGAGATCCGCTTTGCCGGCCCGCAAGGCGACCTGATCGGTGTCCTCGCGACCGCGGCGTCCCCCAAAGGTGGCGTCCTCATGATCCATGAGAACAGAGGGCTGACTCCGCACATCCGCTCGATCCCGGCGCGGTTGGCGGCCGATGGCTACACCGCGCTGGCAATCGACCTGCTCTCGGAAGAGGGGGGCACCGCGACGATGGCGAGCGACGGCGACGCCACGGCCGCGTTGTCGAAGGCGCCGGCGGAACGGACGATCGCCGATCTGCGTGCTGGGCTCGACGAGCTCGCCCGGCGCGCACCGGGTGCCCAGTTGGCCGTCATCGGGTTCTGCTTCGGCGGCGGGATGACCTGGCAGCTCTTGGCCGCCGGCGAGACGCGGCTCGCCGCGGCGGTGCCTTTCTACGGGCCCGCGCCGGCAGCGCCCGATTTCACGGGTTCTCCGAATGCTGCCGTGCTGGGCATCTACGCAGAGTTGGACTCGCGGGTCAACGCATCGCGAGACACTGCGACGAGCGCGCTCGCAGCAGCCGGACTCGTGTACGAGATCAAGGTGTTTCCGGGCGTCGATCACGCCTTCTTCAACGACACTGGTGCCCGGTACAACGCCGAGCAGGCCGCTGCGGCATACCAGTCGATGATCGATTGGTTCGGCCAACACCTGGCCAGCTAGGACTGGCGCCGCGCTACCGGGCCACCGCTAGCCCGTCCAGCGTCGCGCTGAACGCCAGCTTCCAACGACGGTCGATCGATGCCTTCGACGTGCCCAGCCACCCAGCCGCCTCCTGCGCGGCGAGGCCCTGCGCCAGTGCCAGCAGCACATGGGCGATGTCGGTCTCGTTGCCGGCGACGATGCCGGCGACGACGCATCGCCGAACACGGTGCACGATGAACCGGCGCACGGATCCTGTGGCGAGGAGGTCGTCGGGACCGGGGTCGAAGTCGGCGAACGGCCGGGCGAACATCAGCTCGGCCAACACCGGGTTGTCGATGACGAACGAGCGGATGGTCCCGAACAGACGCACCAGGTCGGCCCGTGGGTCATCGGTGATGTCCAGTTGGTCGAGCCGCCGCCCGAGTTGGCGGAAGCCTTCGACGAACACTTCGCTGACGAGGCCTGCCTTGCCGCCGAAGAGCTCGTACACCGCGGGGATCGAGGTCGATGCGCCGAGCGCGACGCGCCGGGTCGTGAAGCCGGCCACGCCGTCCTCTGCCAGCATTGCAACGGCCACGCGCAGCACCTTGTCCCGTAACGCCGGTGTGCGTTGTTTCACCCGTGGCATGGTGGCTAGCCGTTGATGTCGGCCTACTCCTGCGGCTGTCGAAAGGCGGCGACGTCGGTGTCGATCGCCGCACGGATCGCGGCCAGCGTCTGCTCGCGGGCGCGCAGCTTGGTGGACGAATGGGCGCGCATGTCGAGGCTCGCCATCACCGTGGCGATGCTGCGCGTGACGGCGGAGACTTCCGCTGGGTCGACGACGCGGTCGACGAATCCGACCTCGACGGCGTTCTGGGGCGTGAACGTCTCGGCGAGGATCGCGGCCCGGGTGAAGGCCGCCGGCGTCAGCCGTTGCCGGAGGATCTCGAGCGCTGCCCGCGGCATGGTGAGCCCGATGGCCACTTCGTTCGACGAGAACTTGTACGGGCCTGCCGCG
>JAYVOI010000008.1:0-2735 GCA_043758005.1 Ilumatobacteraceae bacterium | reverse complement strand
GGCCGGAGTGCAGCGGGTCGGTGGAGCCCGCCAATGAGCTTCTGTGCGGATGTTCCCGAGCGCCCGCACGGGGAGTATGCGCTCCGTGCGCGGCAGCGACGATGATGTGCTCTCGCCTGGCGAGATCGGCCTTCTCGTCGACGGTCTAGACGACGATGTCGACTTCACCTGGTCGCTGATCCATCTCGGCATCCGGGGCAACCCGCCGCTGGCCGACGTCCCGCCGAGTCCCGAGATGGTCGCCACGGCGTTCCGTCATCTCGAGGTCCTCGTAGAGCGCGGTCTCATCAGCATCGGACGAGTCGAGTACGTCGACCCTCGTCAGCCCGCGAACTCTGGTGGCCCTGTTCGACACCGCGCAGAGCCGATCGCGACGGTTCGCCAGCGAGTCGAGGAGGCGTGCGCGGCCGCTACCGACTGGGCGGACTGGGCGTTCAGTTGCTGGCTCGTCAACACCGAGGCCGGAGACGCGGTGGCACGGCAAGCAGCTGAGGCGGGCGCATAGCTGCCGCTCGGCGCTCGTTGTACTGATCCTTCAAGAGGCCTTGCGTTGCCGGGACGGAGCGTGATGTTCTCAGCGCACACGAAACGGCGTCGGTACCCGCTCGCAGCTCAAGTGCAAGGCTCGCATGATGGGCTCCCGGGAGCTCTGGCAAGGTCGGGGGTGCTAGAAACTGGCTGACTTGAATCAACAAGGGGGCTTGGAGTGGGCATCAGGGTGATCGTCGAGTTCAAGGTGAAGTCGGGCCAGCGGGATGCGCTCCTCGGTCTGTTCGAACGAATGATGACCGAAGGACCGCCAATGCCGGGATCACTGGGCGCCACGTTCTACAAAGCGGTTGACGACCCCGACATGGTGGTCGAGATCGCTGATTGGGAGTCAGCTGGGGCGCGAGAGGCGGTTTACAAGGAGGTCGAGGCGACCGGTGCACTTGCACCGATGTTCGAACTATTGGCCGCTCCGCCCAGGACCACGCTGGTCGAGCCGCTGCACTGAAGGCGCGCAAGTGCTCGCTCGTACCGGTCCGCTCGGCTCATGCGAGCTGGTCGGTGCCGACGCGCGACGCGGCCGCTAAGGTTTGCCACCTCCCTAACGTCAGACTGCGCCGATGCGACCGTGGTTGATGTGCCGGTGGGGACCGCATCTGCCGCTACGCCGAACGACACCCCGCCGCCTGCATCGAGTCGGCGTCACACAGGCGCCAGATCTGCGCCCGGGAACGCTCAACCGACGCACGGTCGCACGCGCACGACTGCCGGCGCGATGCAGCGCGATCGTCGGTCGACTCCGACGAACGTAACGCGGTCACGGACGGCGTTGGCCGAGATGGCGTCGTCGTAGCGCGGGGTGACTGTGCGCGGCCCGCCAAGTTGATCTGTGGACCGCAGGCCAGATCTCCGAGCGGCGTGCCGATCTCCTACTCGCGAGCGCACGGATCGACGATCCGTCCGAGCCTGCACGCTGGTGCCGTTCAGGGTTTGGTGGCGGTGATGACGTAACCGCGGATCTTGGCGTCGATATCGGTCGGACCGAACTGTTGTCTGATCGCGGCCGCGGCCACCTCGGTTGCTTTTACCAGGCGAGACGGGTCGCGGGCCTCGATCTCGTTACGCAGCGGCGTGCCCTGGCAATACGCGAGCGCCGGGAGGTCACACGACACCGCACGGCTGCGGGCGTCCAACGCCTCGAAACCGACCGCTGTCTCGAACCCACCCCCGGTCACATCGGCCCGAATGGCCGCCTCGTCGTGGTAGCCGTGCGGGGTGCGGGCCAGGAACAACGGCGGGTCATCGGGAAACAGCGCGGCCACGGCCGTGGTGACCACGTGCGCGAACTCGTTCTGCTCGATGCGGTCCCACACGTTGAAGAGGAACACGCCGCCGGAACGCAACACGCGGGCCACCTCCGCGAACGCGACGGGCCGGTCCGGGAAGAACATCACGCCGAACTGGCACACCACCGCGTCGAACGTGTCGTCGCCGAAGGGCAAGGCCATCACGTCAGCGGACTGCCAACGCACCGGTCGAGCGGTACCGACCGACACGGCGTAGTCGACCATCGGCACGTTCAAATCGGTGGCGGTGAGTGCCACCGACTCCGCCAGACCGGCCGCCATCGCCCGGGTCACCACGCCCGTACCGGCCGCGACCTCCAACACCGAGGAGACATCCAGCCCGCGCAAGCGGGCGACGAGATCGTTCGCATAGGTCTCGAAGATGAGCGGCACGAGATACCGGTCGTAGATCTCGGGCACCGAACCGGCAAACACCTGATCGGCCTCGTGATCACCAGCCATCGCTCGCTCCCGCTCCATCGACCACACCTCAGGCTCCCATACCACCGGACCCCATACCTCCGCAGTCACACCCCCGGCGGGCGTTTCCCGCGAGTCAGATGCTCATCGGCATCAGTCGTCGCAGGTACACGCCCACACCCGATCGACCGGGCGCCGGCGGGGTGTCGGCGGATTGCGCGCGGCTCGCGGGCCACGGCGAGGCGAGCGCGCTCACTCGTTCGGGCCGCTGACCGGCGACGCGCGCAGGCTGGCTCCGCTTGCGACGTGCGTCGCCGAGGGAACCGCTCGGAAGTCCGGTCCGATGCGGTGTTCGCTTTCGGCCGTCAGTTCGCGGTAAACGGCCTGCTCACGGTAGACGCCGGCGCCATTTTGTGCTAGGAAGGTATCTAGGCCTGGATGTCGGGTCGACGGGGTTAAAGCGATGACGTGCAGGTGATG
>JAYVOI010000007.1:0-2736 GCA_043758005.1 Ilumatobacteraceae bacterium | reverse complement strand
GGGCCGGCGACGGTTGAGGCCGACTTGGGCGAGCGCTTGGCGATCGCCACGGCGGCACCGCCGGCCAGGGCGAGGCAGACGATCACCGCTCCGGCGATGCGGCCCTTGTGTCGTTTCGTGGAAGCCATCTCAGTTCCCTCGCAGTGGTTCCGTCGGTGGCAGCCGTGCCGCTCGTGCCGCTGGGTACAGGCCGGCGATGGCGCCGATGGCCAGGGCCGCGATCACGCCTCCGCCGATCGCGATCGGTGGAACCACGACCTTCCGATGCTTGGTCGACGCGTAGATCGCGGTCACGGCGGCGCCGAGACCGACCCCGACCACCCCGCCGGCACCGGCAAGCAGCACGGCCTCGGTCAGGAACTGCCGGCGGATGTGCGCCTTGGTGGCGCCGAGCGCCCGGCGGAGGCCGATCTCGCTGCGCCGTTCGATCACCGCGATCACCATGACGTTGGCGATCCCGATGCCGCCGACCAGCAAGGCGACGGCACCGAGGCGGTCCTCAGCCTTTGGCGGCCTGCGACACGTCCTCGGCGGCTTGGCGCACCTGCCAGTCGCGATCGGCCAGTGCGGCCTGGAGGGCCGCGTCGACCTCCTCGCCCTCGAACGGAGCGAGTGCCAGTACCGCCCGGCGGCGCACGGCGGGCTTGTCGGTGCACGCGTGCAAGATGGTGGGCAGCCCGCGTGGGTCGCCGATCGCGCCGAGCGCCGCCGCGCACGCCTCGCGCACCAGCGCGTCGCCAGCGGTCACGCCGAGATCGATCAGCACCTCGAGCACGTCGTCGGTGACCGTCTCCTGCTCGCCGCAGGCCCATGCTGCGGCTTCGACCACGGTGACGTCGGGGTCGTCGAGGGCAGCTCGCAGCGACACGCCACGCCGTTGCCCGGCGAGCATCGCCGCACGTCGGCGCACCGACGAGGCCGGGTCGACCAGTGCGGCGCGGAGATCGGCGTCGGTCAGCAGCCCGAGGCGCAGGGTTGCACCCAGGCCCAGCTCCCGAGCGACCGGATCGTCGTCGGTCAGCGCCCCGCGCGCCGAAGCGGCGTCGCCGGTGTGGCCGGCGACGGCGATCTCTCTCCAACGCGCTGTCACGCCGGACGTGTCATTTCTTGAGCATGTGCGACAGCGTGATCACGATCCACGATGCGCCGAAGCCGATCAGCGTGGCGGCGATGATCCCCGTGATCGCCGCCATCGTGCTCCCCGCGGCCAGGGCCCAGACCTTCCTCCACCACTCGACACGTCGGTGGAGCGGTACCTCGATCTCGGTGACCGGCAGGCCGACCCGCGCTCGTCGGGGGCGCAGGGCGCGTGCCGGATTGGCTGTGGCTCTGGCAGGCTTGCGCCAACCTGCCGCAACGAGTGCCACAATGGCAAGGACGGCAATCCAAGCAGTAGCGATGGTGAGTTCCCTGGTCGACACGCAACAATCAATGGTAATGGAGCCACGTGCGGAGGTGCGTGCGCCGAGCCACCGCCATCTTGTGTGGGCCATCCCGCTCGCCCTTGTGGGCTTGTTGGCCGCCGGGGCCGTGGCGGTGGCTGCCGTACTTCCGAGCACCCTCGTGGCGCGCAAGCGCGACTGCGCGACGCGCGACCCGTCGAATGCCTGCACGAAGAAGGGTCCGCAGGAGAAGGTGCAGTTCGCCATCGTGCCGGCGGATGCGCAGCCCGTCGAGCCCCGCCTGACGATCGAGGGGCCGACGACGTACAGCAGCACCGGCCAGGTGCTGTTCGTCACCGTTCGCAACCCCGAGCTCAGCATGCTGGAGTGGTGGGTCGGTAGGGAGAACCCGGCCGTCGACCCGAAGAGCTACTCCGATCTGTTCGCCACCGAAACGCCGCGACAACAGACCACTCGGGGCCAGCGCGACATGCGCACCGCCAAGCAAACTGCCGAATACGTCGCGTTGCACCGGCTGGGTTTGGGGGCGACGTTGACCCCTGGCGAAGTTGTCATCGATGAGCTGGTGTGCTTGAAGGGCAGTGCCGATGGCCGAACGTGTGTCGAGTACGCACCGTCCGACAAGCTGCTCGATCCCGGCGACAAGCTGCTGAAGCTCGACGGCACGTCGCTACAGGTCGTCGACGATCTGTCGCCCATCCTCGCCAAGCACAAGCCGGGCGACAAGGTGCAGATCGAATACGAGCGCGACGGCAAGCAGGCAAGCGGCGAGATCGAGTTGATCGCCGCGCCCGACGAGCCGCAGCGCACGATCATCGGTTTCCTTCCGAGCGACACCGCAACGGTCAGCCTGCCCGACGACGTGTCGATCACGATCGATACCGAGTCGATCGGCGGGCCGTCTGCCGGGTTGGCGTTCACGCTGACGCTGATCGATCAGTTGTCCCAAGGGGACCTGCTGGGCGGGAAGCGCATAGCGGTCACGGGCACGATCGATATCAATGCCAAGGTTGGTGCGATCGGGGGATTGTCGTCGAAGTCCTCGGCGGTGTTGCAGTCGGGTGCCAAGTACTTCCTCGTGCCGACTGCTCAGGGTCCTGACGACATCGCCAAGGCCCGCAAAGTTGTCGGTGACGGGGTCGAGATCATTCCCGTCGCCACCCTCGACGAGGCGCTGGCTGCACTGGCGCGGATCGGCGGCGATGCCCTGCCGGAGGCGGCGCCGACAACGGATGGTTCCACTCCGTAGCGGAGCCGCTGCGCCGCGTCAAGCGATTGCCACGATTTCAGTGCCCCCCCGACCTACGCTTGCGCTCAATGGCACTTTCGTTTT
>JAYVOI010000006.1:0-14565 GCA_043758005.1 Ilumatobacteraceae bacterium | reverse complement strand
TCGGCGCGACCAGTGTCACCGTCGGCCGCATCGACCCGAAGTATCGCCCCGGCGTCGCCTTCGGTGTCGGCCTCGGAACGGAAAGCATCGAGATGGCTTCGATCGTTTCGATCGACGCCGCGACCAAGACGATCGTGCTCGACCGTCCGTTGGCGAATGCTCACGCAACCGGAGAAGGTGCGGGCATCGAGTGGATCCGCTACCGCTGGTACGCAGATGTGCTGCTCGACAACATCTTCTGGCACGACCACGTCGACGGAATCCACGGCTGGGGCCACGGTGGCGTCGGCATGCTGATCGTCGAACCACGCAACTCGACCTACCACGATCCGACCACCGGCGCAGAGGTTGCGTCGGGCACCGTCGTCGACATCCACGCGCACCCCGAGGTCGACGGGATGACGCATCCGCTGGCCTACGGTCTCGTCGAGGGCAGCTTCCGTGAGATGGTGATTTGGACGCTCGACGACAACCCGGTGACCGACTCGACCATCAACCTCCACGCTGCGCCGTGGAGCGATCGTGGCACCGATCCCTCGCTGCGGTTCAGCTCGTACAAGTGGGGCGACCCGGGAACACCGCTGTTGCGGGCGTATCCCGGTGACCCCGTGGTGATCAGGGCGATCCACGTCGGTCCGACCATCGACAGCTTCCGCGTCGACGGTCACAGCTTCTACGTGGAGAAGCGGTCGCGCGACGCGGCCACCGGCACGATGTACAGCCGGGTCACCGACACGATCCACAGCGGTGTCTCCGAGCGCTACACGTTGATCCTCGACGGTGGTGCCGGGGGCGCGAACAAGCAGCCCGGTGACTACCTGTACCACAACGGCATCGCCCGTCGGTTCCGTCAAGGTGCTTGGGGCATCATGCGAGTGCTTCCACAGGGTTCGCCCGGGTTGCAGGCCTTGCCGATGTACAACAAGCCCGCAGGGACGTGGGTGCAGCCCACCGTCACCGGCGCTCGACCTCCGGCGACGACGGATCCGGGCAATCCGTGCCCGGCAGGCTCAGTCAACAAAGCCGTTGCAATCAGCGCGGTCGACGTGCCCAACAGCGTGCAGGGCACCTCCGGCAGCGGCGGCTCCAGCACCAGCTTGATCGGGTCGATCACCGCTGCCTACGTGCTGACGTCGAACGCCGCCACCGCCAAGGCCAAGGGTGTCACTGAACCGTTGGTGGTGCACCTCAACGTCGGCGACTGCCTGACGGTGAACTTCACCAACCAACGAGCCATCGATCGAGCCAGCCTCAGCGTTGGCGAGCTCAGCAAAGCGGGCGGCTCGTCGGGCGTCAACGTCGGTTTCGATCCGGAGCAGACGGTCCTGCCGGGCAAGCAGCAGACGTACAAGTTCTACGCCGAGAGCGTTTCGATCGAAGCCGCGCAGTTCAGCGACTTCGGTGGTGATGCCACCGGAAGAATGGGACTGTACGGGGCGTTCGTGGTCCACGAGAAGGCCGCGTGGTACACCAACCCCACGACGGGTGCGAGAACGATGACGGGCGCCATCGTCGACACCCATGTGCCGGGCCAGCCCGGCTACCGCGACGACACGTTGTTCCTGCAGGACACCGACCCGCAGATCGGGTCGGACTTCATGCCCTACCCGCTGAAGGTCGACGGCCTGACCTTGATCAACTACAAGAACGCCGGTCGGCGTACCGACGACTTCAGTGGGACAGTGGCGACTCCGTTGCTGCAGGCCTACGTCGGAGACCCGATGCGGATCCACGTGCTGTCGACGCCTGGCTCCGAGCAACCGCACGCCTTCCGTGCGGGTGGTCTCAGCTGGCTCCGCGACCCGTACATGCCGGGCTCGCAGGAAGTCGCCACGCAGGGCCTCGCTCCGTACCAAGGCATCGACGTGCACCTGATCGGCGGCGCCGGCGGGCGTGGGTCACAGACCGGTGACTTCTTCTACGGCGACAATCGCCGTCCCTTCACCGAGGGCGGCATGTGGGGCGTCATCAGGGTGCTTCCCACGCCGAGCTGCACGATCACCGCACCGATTCGACTGCTCGACGGAGCAGCCTGCGGCTGACGACGACGGGAACGAACTACCTGTCGCTTGCCCGCCGCAGGCGGCTGGTGCTTCGTTCATTCGATGTCAGACCGCTTCACGTTCCCAATCAATCTGACGCCCGGCGGGTGACAGCCCGAGTGGCAGGCCGGCTCACGTCAGTGACAGCGTCGATCGAGGGTCAGTTTCACCCGTCGCTGACAACGAGAACGGCCGAAGTTGCCCAGTGGAGTGCGAGATCGGCAGATACGGCGCTGTCAGACGACTTCGGGCCGTCTCTGTGAGGGCACAGGAAACGGGGGGACGTCGCTGCGCTCGCAAAAGAAGTTGCTCCCTGCCACCGATCTCCAGGCAGTCCGGGCGGGGCCGTCTCCGATCACCGCTGGCACCGAAATGGGCCGCATCGGTCCATTTCGCGCCCAGCGTTGCCAGGTTCGTCGATCAGCTTGAGCAAACAGCTGCGCGGAATCTCTCTGTGCGCGCGCACAGTCATCTCCACTCGCTGCGTCGTGGTATCAGTCGTCTTCCGGGGGCAGGTGCTTGGTTGCCCACACGGCGGCTTGAGTGCGATCGGAGACGCTGATGCGCTGGAACAGGCGGCCGCAGTGTGACTTCACGGTCTTCTCGCTGATGCCCAGGTCTCGGCCGATCTGCTTGTTGCTCTGCCCCCCGACGATCAGGCGCAGGATCTGCCGCTCGCGTTGGGTCAACGATGCGCCGGAGTTCGGTTGCGACGAGGCGTTGCGGATCAATTGCGCCGCCACTGACGGGCTGAGGGGGGCGCCGCCGTTGACCGCGGCACGAATGCCGGCGACCAACACCTCCGGCTCGACGTCTTTCACGAGGTAGCCACGTGCCCCGGCCGCGAGCGCGGCCGTGACCTGTTGGGGCTCCTGGAACGTGGTCAGGGCGATCACGGCGATCTCGGGGTTGCTGGCCGCGAGTATGCCGATCGCGGTGATGCCGTCGACGATCGGCATCTGCAGATCCATCAACACGACATCGGGTGTCAACCCGCGGGCGAGTTGCAGCGCCTCGCGTCCATCCGAGGCCAACCCGACCACCTCGATGTCGGGTTGCGCGTCGAGCAATTGCGATAAACCGGTACGGACCAATGAATGGTCGTCAGCCAACACGATGCGAATCATCGATTCTCCTCCAACTCCAGATGCACGGTAGTGCCTGACCCGGGCGCGGAGTCGACAACGAGCACCGCACCCATGTCTTCGGCGAGATCGCGCAGGAGTTGAAGGCCGAGGTGGCCCACCTGCCGTTGCGTCTCTGCCATTTCCTTGTCGAAGCCAACCCCGTTGTCGGTGATCAGCAACTTCACTGCATTGCCACTCTTGGTCATCGTGATGTCGACCTTCGATGCGCGAGCGTGGGCGTCGACGTTGCGGAGTGCTTCGCGCCCCACCCGCAGCAACAGCAACTCGTTGGCGGGCGACAGCCGCATTTCAGGCACCTTGACGTTGACGGTGACGCCGCGCTGACGCAGGGCGCTGATGATGGGATCGAGGCCCGGCCCCCACCCATCTTCGGGGACCTCGACCGGGTAGATGCTGTTGAGCAGTGACCGCAAGCTGCGCACGGTGTGCCGCGTGGCCACGGCCAACCCGCCCAGTCGCTCGTTCATCGGCGCGAGGGATTCATCCGCGGCGGCCGACAGGCTGAACGTGATGCCGATCAGTTCTTGCACCGCGCCGTCGTGCACCTCGGCGGCGATTCGCCTGCGCTCGATGTCGCTGGAGGTGATGACCCTCTCGAGGAGGTTCTCCCGCTCGGCCTGCAACTTCCGCAAACGATGCACCAAGGTCCGAGCAAGGGGAATCTGGGCAACGGTCAGCAGACCGAGGCCCACGAGCAGCAATGGCAGGAAACTGCGACGCTGGGCGGTAGCGCGGTCGTCGACCAGCTTGGAGGGGTAGTAGGTCTCTACGACCAACGGGGTCCCCGTGGCGGTCTTCCAGCCGAAGTACACCTGCAGCAAACTGGTCTCCCCGGCAGCAATCTCGAACTTGTTCTCCTCCTTGTCGAGCTTGCTGAGATTGGCCAATATGCCTTCGCCGTCGAGCAGCTGCTTCTCGTCCTCCTCGAACGCGAACGTCTGTCCGATCAACTGCTTCTCGTCTGCCCACAGGACCTTGCCGGCCACCGACCACACCTTGACGTGTGAGGCGCCGCCCTCGCGGATCAGTGCTTCGCCGGCGATGCTGACCTGGTGGATCGCCTCTTTGCTTCCAGTCAGCAGGTCGTCAGTGATGAATGGAGCCAGCGCGGCACGGCCACTGAGCGCGCCATATCGCCCGGCGTCCTCGACGGCCGAGCTCTCCGATGTGCGTTGGAACAACCAGGCCCAACCGATGCCGAGACCGATGAGCGTGAGCGCGGTGAAGGCGATCGTTGCACCCACTGCTCCGCGCAGGCTTCTGAGCCCCGCCGAACCGTCCCTGTGGTCGAGCGTCATTGCTCGACAGTCTAGGACGGTATGAGGACCAGGGGTGCCAGTTCTGTCAAGACTCGCACAATCTACGCGCGATCACCTTCAGGCAGAGGGTCTCGTCGGCGCCTTCGAAGATGCTCAAAACCCGGGCGTCGAGGAACAAACGGCTCACCGAGTACTCCTCGGCGTACCCGTAGCCGCCGTGGATCTGCATCGCTTCGCGGGTGACCCACTCGGCCGCCTTGCACACGTACGCCTTGACCATGCTGGCCTCGATCGAGCCCTGGCCTTTAGCCATCAACGTTGCAACGTGATAGCTGAACTGGCGCGCCGCCTGGATCAGCACGGCCATGCGACCGAGTTTGACCTGGGTCAGTTCGTAGTCGGCGATGGGCGCGCCGAACACGGTGCGGTTTCGGGCGTATTCCGACGCGGCTTCATACGCGGCCTGCATCACTCCGATCGCGCGGGCCGCGGTCTGCAGCCTTCCGTTCTCGAAGCCTTCCATCTGGTAGTAGAACCCTTTGCCGAGGCCTGCTTCCTCACCGATCAGGTTCTCCGCCGGCACCCACCAGTTGTCGAGGGCGATTTCGTAGCTGTGCATCCCCCGGTAGCCGATGGTGTCGATGGGGCGACCCTCCATCTTCCCGATCGTTCCCGAGGCCGCCGGCGGTTGCGTGAACTCGAACCCGTGGCCGTCACCGCGGGGTTTCGGCACGATGAACAGGCTGAGCCCACGATGCGTCTTGCTCCGGTCTGGATCGGTGCGGGCCAGCAGCATCAACACATCGGCCCGCGCTCCGAAGGTGCACCACGTCTTGACGCCGTTGATCACGTAACCGGCCGCACCGTCCGTGCCGAGGGCGGGGGTGGCGGTGACCTTGATACCAGCGACGTCGGAGCCGAAGTCGGGCTCCGTCACGGCGACGGCCGCCATCACCTCGGCGGAGGCCAATCTGGGCAGCCACGAGTGCTTCTGCGCCTCGGTGCCACCCTTGACGAGTGCTCTGGTGAGGATCTCCGGCCGAGTGATCAGTGACCCCCCGATCCCGAGTGAGCCGCGGCTGAGCTCCTCGGTGGCGACCACCATCGCGATGTACTCGCCGTCGCCGCCCTCGCTGTAGCCCCCGTACTCGGCGGGAACGCTGAGTCCGAACACGCCCATTTCGGCAAGACCGGCGATCAGGTCTTCCGGTACGTCGTCGTTGTTGCGGTGCACATGTTCGGCACGAGGCGAGATCTCGTTGTCGGCGAACGACCGGAACGTATCTTGCACCATCTCCTGTTCGCTGCCGAGGTGTCGCGGACCCGCCTGGTCGGCCAGCGATGCGATGAACGCGGTGGCGCGGAACGTTTCGAGGAAGCTGTGCGTGTCGCGCAGCGGTGCAGTCTCCAATCCCCACATCGACTCGCGTCCGCAGAGGCGGGAGATCAGGTCGTGGATCATGTCGGCGGTGAAGGCACACGTGAGACGGGCTTCGACATCGCCCTTGGCGCCGTAGTCGAGCATTGCCCGGGCCGCAGCGATCTGCGCCGAGGAGTGGGCGATGTCGTACGCCAGCACCTGGTGAACATCGGGTCCACCGGTGCCGGCCAGGTGACGGATTGCTGTGCCGACGACGTTGCCGGCGATCTCGATGACCTCGGCCGCGGCGACGAGATCAGGGATCGGCACGGCGCCTTGGTGTTCCTGCATCGGTTCCGAGGTTAGTGATGAGAGCCGGATTGACCGAAACGAGGGCTGGCGGTGGTCGGCGAGTGTGACAGGCTGACCGGCATGCGTTCCGAACCAACCACGCGCATCTGCGTGTACTGCGGGTCGAATGCGGGCACATCGCCGTCGTTTGGTGAGGCGGCACATCAATTGGGGTCCGCTCTCGCCCACCGCGGGATCGGCCTGGTCTACGGCGGCGGCCACGTCGGGCTGATGGGGCTCGTCGCCGATGCAGCACTCGCCGCTGACGGCGAAGTGATCGGCGTGATCACGGAACAACTGATGCGCGCCGAGGTTGCACACGACGGTCTCACACGGCTCGAGGTCGTGCCGACGATGCATGATCGCAAGGCCCGATTGTCGGAGTTGGCCGACGGGTTCGTCGTGTTGCCGGGCGGCTTCGGAACGGTCGACGAGTTCGCCGAGGCATTGACGTGGAACCAACTGGGCCTGATCGCCAAGCCGGTCGTTCTGCTCGACGTCGACGGCTACTGGGGACCATTGTTCGAGTGGATGTGCAACTCGGTGAAGGCCGGCTTTGTGCGCGACTCCCATCGCATGTTGGCCCAACGTGCGCACACGATCGATGAGGCGATTGCGTTGGCGACCGGGCCGGTACCCGACGTCGGGCACAAGTGGCTCGACCGCGACGTCACGCCCCTGCCCGGCGTACCTCGTTCACCGTCCAGCTGATCACGTCGGCTGCGCCGAGCATCATCGCGCTGGTCACCTCGCCCTCGCCGGTCGCACGCGCGGCAAGAGCGGCTCGCAGCGTGTCGTGCATGTAGTCGGGCGTCACGACGATGCCGTATTCGCCCGCACCGCGCTTCGACGTGACGTCGCCCGTGAAGGCCGTGTAGTGCAGTCGCAAAGCGCCGAGCGCGCACCATTCGAACGACGCCAGATCGAACGTGTTCGCAGGGGCCTCGCAGGCCTCGACGACTGACTCGGCGAGTTGGTACCAGTACGTCGACAGATTGTCGATCACGAAGCGAACGCGATCCTCGACTTCGTGCCACACGTTCAATCGATCGAGCTCCGGCCCGCGCACCGTCACCCCGTATGTGGCCAGGGTGTACCACGTGACGGGGTTGATCTCGAAGCACTCGCTGTCATGGTGGAGCTCGCCGTCGAGTGTCCACGGTCGGTGCAGGCCCGTTGCCGGCGCCCCGATCAGATCGCTCCACGCGAGATATGGCCCATCGATGTTCGGCCGCGGTTGGCGCTCGGCGAGCAAGGCGTGGGCCGTCATCAGCGCCCCGAAGTCGGCGTCGTTGGCCGGTTCGGCAAGCACCGCCACGATGTCGATGTCGCTGCGAGCCGGCCGCCAATCGTCGAGCGCATACGAGCCGACGACGTACAGCCCCTCGACCAGTCCCGGCGCAGCAGAGTCGACGATGTCGAGATAGGTGCCAAGCGCCTCGGCGACATCCATGCCTCTAGTCTTGCCGACTCGATTGTGCCGGGACGCGCATCATGTGAGCGCATGAACCAGCCGCCGGTTCACGCGCTCACATGATGGATTGGGGGGGAGGCAGATCGTGTGGGTCTTACGGGGCTGAGATCACCCTGACGTGGGGAGTGCAAATTGGATCGGTGCAGTGGGTCACCGTGAGCCTGCTGGCGACGCTGTCGAAGCGGGCGATCGTCGGGTTGCCGTTGAAGTCGAGCACGAGTGCCGTGTTCATCGGAATCTCGAACGGGATGGTCTCAGGCGTTGACGAGGTCGCAGTGCTGCATGCCGCATCGTCGCAGCGAACGATTCGCATGGACACGTCGGGAGGATTGCTGAAGTCGATGTAGCTGACCACGGCAACGTCGGCCGTGTTGTCCATGGCGATCGAGGTGTCGATCGGGCCCGTCAGGCTGACCAGTGGCTGGCTGATCGCCGGGACTGCGCAGCTGACATCGTCGCAGCGGGCGATCGTCAGTGCCAGGTTGTCGGCGTCGTAGTACGAGATCACCGGGGTGCTGGAGAGATCGAGCGTCATCGACAGGTTGGCGCCGACATGGGCCCCGGCTCCGTCGACCAGCACGCTGGCCTGAGCGCCGGTGCAGTCCTGGTTGGTGCAATGGATCAGCTTCAGGTCGCTGAGCGTTGCGTTGTAGTAGGCGATCGTCGGGAACCCGTCGAACAGGTCGAGTGCCATCGAGGAGAACTGGCCGACATCGTCGGCGACCAGGCCGGTGATCTCGCCGGTGGAGACCACTCCGGACGGCGCATCGTCGCCGCCGGCGCAATCCGTGTCGTTGCAGTGTGCGAGCAGGAGACGGAACGAGGTTGCGTCGAAGTAGCTGATGACCGGTCGGCCTAGTGAGTCGAGCGCGAGCGACGAGTACTGGCCTCGGTCGTTCGTGCTGTCGACGACATTCGACGGGTCATTGGCGCCAGCGCAGTCGGCATCGTTGCAGTGGGCCAGCTTGAGGTCACCATTGGTGAGGTCGTAGTAGCTGATGACGGGGAACTCGTTGGAGTCCAACGCCAGCGACGTGTACGCACCGACGATGTTGCCGGCGCCGTCGTCGACGACGTTCGACTGCGCAACCACGCAAGCCGGGTCGGAGCAACGGGTCAGTCGAAGATCGCCATTGGCCGGGTCGTATTGGCTGATCACCGGGAAGCCGTTGGAGTCGAGCTTCATCGACGAGTAGGCGCCATTGCTCAACGACAGGTCGGGGTTCGACGAGGTCATCAACTCGGTCCCAGCGGGGCCTTGCGGGCCGGGATCGCCTTTCGGGCCGCTGGGTCCACCCGGGGTACCGGGAGCGCCGGGAGCACCGGGAGCGCCGGGAGCGCCGGGAGCGCCGGGAGCACCAGCGTCGCCCTTGGCACCAGCCGCACCAGCCGCTCCAGCGGCACCGGCAGGACCGACGCCGCCGTTGCTGCCAACGCTTCCGGCGGGCTCGTACAGACCGACGACATCAACGATGACGTCGACCGTGCCGGCGTTGTTGAACAGGCTGAGCTTGCCGGCCGAGTCGAGCCCGGTCGTCACCTGGTTCGGGGTTGCGCCCTGACCCGGCGACCAGTTGAGGTTGCTGGCCAGCGGCCGATCCTTGTCGGCCGGCCAGACGGTGAGGAAGCTTCCAGCCGACGGGTTGACGGTGGTGACGTTCAACACTGCGCCCGTCGCACTTGGGGACAGGGCGACGCACTTACCGAAGTTTCCGCGCGCCGTGACTGTCAGCGTCTCGCCCTGACCGAGTGGGGTGTTGCGCGGAAGCGCTTCCCCAGTGGCTGGTCCGTCGACGCGGGTGTCGAGCAGTCGACACGGCGTGATCGGCGTGAAGGTCGAGGCGGTGCCGCCGGCAGCGCTCGCGAATGTAATAAGTCCGCCTGCCCCGATGCTGACTGCAACAGCCGCACCAATAGCAGACCAACGTGCCCGATGATTTCGTCCCATCGTGCAGTTGTAACAGCGAGGTTCCTGAATCGAAATAAGCCATTCGACCCAATCTCGCTACGGTGAGTCTCCGTGAACGCCACCATCTTGCAGATTGCTGACGAGTTGTTTGCCACTGACGCGCCGCACGGTGTCAGCCTCGCACTGCTGGTGATGCAGCGCGGTGACTTGGTGTTCGAGCGGTACGGCGTAGAACCCGACTCCGTCTTCGCTCCCGGTGGCCCGGTCGTGCCGGAGACCACGCTGATTTCGTGGAGCATGGCGAAGAGCATCACCCACGCCGCGGTCGGAATCCTGGTCGGCGACGGTCTGCTCGAGCTCGATCGCCCGGCGCCGGTGGCCGGGTGGCAGGGGACGCCCAAGGAGGCGATCACGCTGCTCGACCTGCTGGAGATGCGCTCGGGGCTCGAATGGGTCGAGGACTACGTCGACGACAGCGTGAGCCATTGCATCGCGATGCTCTTCGGCGATGGTCAGGGCGACATGGCCGCCTACGCCGCCGCGTTGCCGTTGGTCCGCCGGCCCGGCTCGACCTGGAACTACTCCAGCGGCACGACGAACATCATCTGCCGGATCATCGGTGATGTTGTCGGCGGCGGCCGTGAGGGAATGGAGGCGTTCCTCCGTGACCGAGTGTTCGCGCCCGTCGGGATGCACAGCGCAATCCCGAAGTTCGACACGTCCGGCACCTTTGTCGGCTCGTCGTACGTTTACGCGACGGCCCGTGACTTCGCCCGTTTCGGTGAGCTGTACCGCAACGACGGCATGGTCGACGGCCAGCGCGTGTTGCCAGCAGGATGGGCAGACCACGCACGCACCTACGTCGCCAGCGACGAGAATCAATTCGACTACGGGCGTCACTGGTGGATGTGGCGCGACCAGCCGGGCAGCTTGGCCTGTCACGGTTACGAGGGTCAGTTCTGCGTGGTCGTGCCGGACCGCGAACTGGTCGTCGTGCACCTCGGCAAGTGCCCGGACGACTGCGCCGACGAATTGACGATGCGCCTGAGGACCATCGTCAGCAGCATCGAGGGCTGACGCGCGCGAATTGCCTGAACTTTGTCGCTAGGAGGTCGCTGAGCGACCTGGGAGCGACAAAGTTCGAGCCTCGCGGTCGACCTCAGCCACTGATGAACGCGCTGACGTCCGCTCGGGTGAAGAACGCGGAGGCTTCTTCGGACGTGCAGTTCGTGCTGACGCCGTTCATCAACTGCCCGAGCGCGGTGACCTGGGCCATCGTCAGATCCTTCATCGTGCCGTTCGCCAGGTACGGCTCGATCAACGCAATCGTGCCGGCGCAGTCGGCCGGGATCGATCCGTCGGTTGCGGTGGCGCTGGCCGAGAGCGCCCCGAGGAACTTGATGAAGCCGAGCGTGCCGGGTGCCTCGGCCGAGGCAAGTTCGGCCATCTGCTTGAACTGCTTCTCGTCAGAACCGCTGAGGTTGTACTTGTCGCAACCGGCGGCAGCGGTCTGACTGTCGAACGCGTCGGTCTCGGTCTGGAACTGCTTGCCGAACTCGTCGAAGTCGGCGAGCGTCGCCTTGTCCCAATCGATCTTCGAGACCGTTGGTTCGATCTTCTTGAGGAACCCACCCAGCAACTCGATGCACTTCGGGGGCATGTCGCCGAAGTTGTCGACGGTGACCGTGTCGCCGGAGGAGTTGCCCGTGGCGTCGCCGGCAGCGGGAGAACTGCCGGTAGTGCTGTTGCCGGCACCGGTCCCGACCGAGACGTCGTTGTTGGTGCTGCCGCACGCCGCAAGCAGCGCGATTGCGCCAACCAGGATGATCTTCTTCATGACGGAACTCCCTCTCACTTGTCTCGAAGATATCGGCATGGACGACACAGATCCTTGAGTGCCGCGCGTCTCATCCCCAGCGCCGACCGTCGATTTGGACTAAGCAATATGAGATGGCCATCGAGTCGGATGACCCAGCGACGGGCGAACTGCCCCGAATATCAGCTGACGATACTGGAGGTCCACCGCGACCTCATCGGTTCCGGCCGTTCCGATTCACGCTCAAACTGCTGGCCTTCTTCGCGATCGTCTACTTCGCGATGGTCACCATCGTGCCAGGAGTCCGCGAGGCGACCGGGAAGCTGCGCACCGTCAACCCGGCGTTGCTCGTGCTGGGGTTGTTGCTCGAGATGGCGGCCCTCGTTGCCTATACCTTGCTGACCCGGGCGGCGCTCGGGGATGAGGGTCACAAGATCTCGCGGGCAAGGTTGTTCCGCATCCAGATGAGCACCAAGGCGTTGTCGAGCATCGTGCCGGGCGGGAGCGCGGCCGGCTCGGCGATGGGCTACCGGTTGATGACCCTGTCGGGTGTGAACGGGCCGGATGCCGGGTTCGCGCTGGCGACTGCCGGTCTCGGGTCGGCTGTTGTGCTGAACGTCATCTTCTGGATCGCGCTGATGGTCTCGATCCCGATCCGCGGCGTCAACCCCGGGTATGCGACGGCCGCGATCGCCGGCATCGTGTTGATGCTGGTCGCCAGCGGCATCGTCTTCGGATTGATGGAGGGGCAGGGCCGCGCCGAGCGGATCCTGCGATGGATCGCTCGTCGACTTCGGCTCAGTGAGGATCGCACGGCAGCGGGCGTGCGCCACATCGGGCTTCGGTTGGAGGACTTGGCGGGCGATCGCCGGCTGCTCGGGCGCGTGCTCGGCTGGGCTGCGGCCAACTGGATGCTCGATGCCGCAGCACTGTGGGTGTTCCTGCGCGCCTTCGGCGCCTCGACCGATGTCGATGCCCTGATCGTCGCCTTCGGGCTGGTCAACGTGCTCGCCGTGATCCCGATCACGCCGGGCGGTCTCGGCATCATCGACGGCGGTCTGCCGATCGCCTTGGTCGGTTTCGGGTTGGCGAGTTCGACCGCCGTGCTCGGCTCGGCCACCTATCGTCTCGCTCAGTTCTTCTTCCCGATCCTGCTCGGAGGAGTCCTCTATGGCTCGTTGCGAGTCGGCCCGTGGAGCATCAAGCGGCGCGAGCGTCTGCGCCGCTTGCGCGACATCGCCGCCGATCCATCGAACAACGAACGAGCGCTCGAGTTCTCCGTCCGCTTCTCACAGCGTCGTCGGTCGATGGGTGACTCATCACCGGCGTTCCCGGCCGAGGGTGACGGCAACGACGACACCGCCCCAGACGGTTGATCGCTTCCGGCGGATCATGAGTACTGTCGATTCATGACCTCGCACGAGCGGCCATTCGGTCGATGCCTCGAAGACTTCGTGGTCGGCGACGTGTACAAGCACTGGCCCGGCAAGACGATCACCGAGTACGACGACCATCTGTTCTGCATGATCACGATGAACCACCATCCGTTGCACACCAACGACTGGTTTGCAGCAGAGAGCGTGCAAGGTCGCAACGTCGTCGTCGGCAACCTCGTCTACTCGTTGGTGTTGGGGATGAGCGTGCCCGACGTCAGCGGCGCGGCGATCGCCAATCTCGAGGTCGAGACCTTGCAGCACAAGTTCCCGACCTTCCATGGCGACACCATCCACGCCGAGACGCGGGTGCTCGACGTGCAGCCGTCGAAGTCGAAGCCCGACCGCGGCATCGTCACGGTCGAGAGCAAGGGGTTCAACCAGCACGGGCAGGAGGTGTGCTACTTCCGGCGCCGGGTGATGGTGTGGAAGCGTGACAGCGTTCCGGCACGCCGTCGGCCGTACGACGATCTCGACGTGTGGGCCGACTAGTCCCAGCAGACGTCCTGCAATGGGGTCTGCCTCGGTTGCGCGATCTGCCGTGGCGCCACACTCGTGATCCGTGGTCGATCCTCGTCAGCGAGGTGATGCTGCAACAGACGCAAGCAGTGCGGGTGGTGCCGAAGTGGCAGGAGTTCGTTGCCGAGTTCCCATCGCCCGAAGCGTGCGCCGATGCGTCGCTCGGTGATGTACTGCGCCTCTGGCAGGGGCTCGGCTACCCGCGCCGCGCCCGAGATCTGCACGCCGCGGCGAAAGAGATCGCTGGCGTCGGCGAGTTCCCGTCGACCCTCGGCGCGCTCCTTGCGCTGCCGGGCGTCGGCAGCTACACGGCGCGAGCCGTGCTGGCGTTTGCGTTCGAGGCTGACGCCGCCGTGGTCGACACCAACATCGCCCGTGTGCTGGCTCGCGTCTCCGGCGCTCGCTTGACGCTCAAGCAGGCGCAGGCAGCAGCCGACGCGGCACTCCCTCACGGCGAGTCGTGGGCATGGAACCAGTGCCTGATGGATCTCGGTGCTGCGCTGTGCCGGCCGACCAATCCGCAGTGCGAGGCGTGCCCGGTCCGGTCGTGCTGTGCGTGGAAGGGACACGGCGTCGACCCGGCGATCGGGTCGGCGGGTGTCAGCGGGCGGCAGTCGCGATTCGACGGCAGCGACCGTCAAGCTCGTGGTCGGTTGATGAAAGCCCTGGTGGCGGGGCCGATTGCTCACGATCGGTTGGCGACGGTGATGGGGTGCGACGCCGATCGAGCCGTGGGACTGGCGAACGATATGGAACGCGAAGGTCTCGTCACCACGATCGGCCTCGCAGTGCGACTCCCGTAGCGGTATGCTCGATGAATGTCAACGCAGCTGGCAATTCGTCTACCGGATGAGCTGATCGCTGATCTGGACTGGGTGGTGCATCGCCTCAAGTACGACAGCCGCGCCGAGGCGATGCGCGATGCGCTGGTCAGGCTGATCGATCAGGAGCGTCGCCGACAGATCGGTGAGCAGATCGCCGAGGCGTATCGGCGAATGCCCCAGACCGAGGAGGAGATGGCCGACATCCCGTTCCAGTCGTGGGATCTCGACGACGACGACGACTGGTCGGACCTGCTGTGAGGCAGGGCGAGATCTGGTGGGCCGAGCAACCGGACGAGAAGCCTCGCCCGTTCATCGTGCTGACCCGCGACGAGGCGATTCCCGTGATGCACTCGGTGTTGGTCGCACCAGTGTCGCGCCGTCAACGCGGCATCGCCACTGAACTGAAACTCGACGATCGTGACGGGATCCG
>JAYVOI010000005.1:0-6478 GCA_043758005.1 Ilumatobacteraceae bacterium | reverse complement strand
AGCGATGGGCGCCACTCGATCAGGTAGTGGTACGCGGAGATGGCCCCGCCGACGACGGCGAGGGGCACGGCGTACCTGCGAATGCTGTCGTCACGTCGCAGCGCGGCGATCAGCAGCAGCAATGCGAGGGGGTACATGGCGATGCGCTGGAACCAGCACAACTTGCACGGCACGAAGTGGGCGTTCTCGCTGAAGTACAGGCTGCCGGCCATCGCGACTGCGGCGATCAGCCAGGCCAGCGCGATCCGGAAGGGCCTGATCATGTCGATGAACTGGTGACCGATGGGTACCAGGCGAGCACCGACGACGACGATGGCCAGGCCGCCGGCGAGCAGTGCGAGCAGCGAGAAGAATCGTTCCATGGCCAACAGCGACAAACCGATCATCACCTGCCAAGGTACCGATGGTCGTGAGTGGACATCAGGCCCGAAAGTCCCTACCCCTCAGTGCCGCTGGACAGGAAAAGGTCAGGTCAGCTCGTGTGTGTTCCACGTCGGCCGCGTGTCCGCGGCCTGCACGTACTGCTCTGCCAGACGTCGCAGGAGGTAGTTCTCGAAGCCGTCTTCGGGCAGCGCAGGGGCGTAGAGATGACCCTGCTGCCGCACACATCCGAGCGCGATGAGGGCGTCGGCCTGTGCGCCGGTCTCCACTCCGTCTGCCGTGACCTCCAGGCCGATCTCGCGGGTCAGGGCGATGATCGACCGAACGATGGCGCGGTCGTGAGGATGGGTCGTGATGGTGTCGATCGAGATCCGGTCGATGCGAACCTCGTCGAGGGGTAGGCGCCGCAACATGCTGAGCGACGACACGCCCTGGGCGAAATCGTCCAGGCACACGCGGCCACCGCGGGCCCGGAACTCGGCGAGGTTCGACGCCGCGGAGGGAAGATCGACCGTCACGAACGACTCACGCACGTCGACGGTCAACAGGTGTGGGTCGATGCCCTTCACGAGCAGGTCGATCGGGTTGTCACGCCATGGCCGCTCGGTCGAGTGAGGCGCCAGGTTGATGCGGAACCGGAAGCCCTCGGGCAGACCGAGCACCGCGAGCCGGCGGATCTGGCGGCGGGCGCCGCCGAACACCCGCTCGGTGACCCGGTCGAGCAGGCCCGCGCGAACAGCGAGGTCCATGAAGTCGTGAGCGGCGACCACCGTGCCGTTCGGTTGCACCCACCGTGCAAGGAGTTCGGCTCCCACGATCATGCCCGTGCTGGCATCGAGTTCAGGCTGGAAGAAGGGCACGATGTCGCCGTCGTCGATCGCCCGCCGCAGCCGCAGCTCGAGGTCGAGCCGGTTGCGGTTCTCCCGGGCCAGCTCGGTGTCGAAGTGGGTGACCCTGCTGCGACCCGACGTCTTGGCCTGGTAGAGGGCCACGTTGGCGTTGGAGAGGACCTCACTGACGTTGGCGCCGTGGGTCGGCGCATGGGCGATTCCGATGCTGACCGACGACGGCAACTCACGTCCGGCAGCGTGGATCGCCTGACCGAGCACAACCTGCAACTGATGTGCGACGGCGACGGTGGTCGCTTCGTCGGCGCCGGGGAGGGCGACGATGAACTCGTCGCCACCGATGCGCCCGGAAACGCCCTTGGCCTTGATGCACCGTTCGATGCGATCCGCGACGATGCGCAGGAAGTGGTCACCACCGCGATGGCCGAGGGTGTCGTTGACCGCCTTGAAGCGATCGAGATCCAAGAACAGCACGCCGACCGGTTTGGTCGTCGCGGTTTCGCCGATCAAGGCTTCCAAGGTCTCGAACATCCCGCGACGGTTGAGCAACCCGGTCAGTGCGTCGTGAGTTGCCTGGTGGGTGAGTTGTTCGATGGAGATTGCCAGCTGCGCGTTGGTCTCGGTGAGCTGCACCTGATCCCGTTCGATCTCGGCCAGCAGGTCCTCGCTGGTCTTCTGGAGCAGGATCGCCGTGCGAGCGGTCCGGCTCAGCGTCGTGTGCACGACGATCAACGCAGCCGAGTAGAACAGCCACAACAACGCCATGCTGCGCAGGCGGATGTCGGGTGATGTCACCAGCGTGACGGTCGACAGGGCGGTCATCGGCACCAACAAGCTGGCGAACATGTCGCGACGCCCAACGGTCAGCATGGCCGCCAGTGCGCTCGCCGTCGTGGGGAACACGGCGAACAGCATCACCATCTCCACGGGAGCCGCGCTGGCCACCCATGTCGACATGCCGAACACCACGCCCATCGCAACAAGTCCGAGGCGCATGAGGACAACGATCCACTGGGGAGTGGCCGCATCGCTGTGGCGCGCGGCCGCGTCGCGGGCGTGACGCCGGAATGCCGTCAGGCCGGCGACGATCAAGATGGTGGCCAGCACGGCTGCGCCGACCCACCACTTCAGGCGACCCGCGTTGTTCTCGTCCCTGGTGAGCACGCTGGCCAGGACGGTGAACGGGATGAGCCAGAACGGGCCGATGGCGGTGTTGGCAGCAACCGAGACCAGGGCGCGCTCACGGAGACATGCTTGCTGCTCGTCCCTCGTTGGCGATTCCGCCTCCGCCACCGCAATCTCCTTGGCCTTCTTCGCGTAGTGCGCTGCAGTTGTTATCGGCCGGCGCACGCCGCGGCGTGAGGTGTTCGTTCGACAACTTTGACCGTCGCGCGGCCCCATCGCCGGGGAGAATGGTGTCGTGCGCGGCCGATTCGCCCCTTCTCCCACGGGATCCCTGCATCTCGGCAACCTCCGCACTGCGCTGGTGGCCTGGCTCTCGGCGCGATCGGTGGGCGGGGAGTTCATCGTTCGGATGGAGGATCTCGACCGGGTGACGTCGTCACCGGTCCACGAAAGCGATCAGCTCTCCTCGCTGCGCAGCATCGGCCTCGATTGGGATGGTGAGGTCGCTCGTCAATCCGAGCGCTTTGCGATCTACCACCAGGCCATCGCCCGGCTGCCGGCCGAGCGGGTCTATGAGTGCTACTGCACGCGACGCGAGATTCGTGAGGCAGCCGAGGCACCCCACGGTGTCGATCCCGATGGCCGGTATCTCGGCACCTGCCGCAGCCTGACCGCCGGCGATCGTCGGGCGCTGCGCGACGCGGGTCGGCGGCCGGCGTTGCGCCTTCGGAGCGACGACGGCGAAGAGTCGTTCGACGATCGCTGCCGTGGTCCGCAACACGGCCGTGTCGATGACGTGGTGCTGCAACGCAACGACGGCGTGCCCGCGTACAACCTGGCCGTGATCGTCGATGATGCGGCCCAAGGCGTGACGCAGGTCGTGCGCGGCGACGACCTGTTGGCCTCGACGCCGGGGCAGGTCCGCCTGCACCGGTTGCTCGATCTGCCGATTCCCGAGTACGCCCACATCCCCTTGGCTCTCGCTCCGGATGGATCTCGGCTGGCCAAACGCCACGGGGCCGTGACCCTGGCCGACCTGGGGGAGCGTGGGATGTCACCCGGCGATGTGTGCGCCCGGTTGGCCGAGAGCCTCGGCATCGACACCGGCGGCCGGCCGGTGATGGCGGGCGACCTGCTCGAACGCTTCGATCTCGCCCGGGTGCCGCCGGGCCCATGGCTGCTGACGCCCGGCGAACTCTGACACGATCGCGGAGATGTTCGACGATCTGCAGCAACTGTTCGGGTACCGGGGCGCGATCGACGAGCGCACGGGTGCCACCGAGGTCGGGCCCGACATCTTGGTCCTGCCGTGCTGGACGCCGCAGTTCTGCTCCATCGTGGTGCGCGCCGCCGAGGCACTTGGTGCCTTCGAAGCCCAGATCGACGACCCCGTACCAGGTCACGAGGTCTCTCTGGCGGTCATCAGCCCGCGGTTGTTCGAGACCGTACAGGAAGACTTCGGGGCCCGGCTGTGGCCGCAGCTGCTAACCGTGTGGCCATTTGTCGACTACTACGGCCTGCGCGACGCCTTCGTCATTCGCTATGCGCCGGGAGAGCAGGAGTCACTCCGCATCCACCACGACGTTGCCCAGATCTCGGGATCGATCAAGCTCAACGACGGCTATGAGGGCGCCGAACTGGTGTTTCCACGCCAGGGTTTCGACAACTCGCGCATCGCCGTCGGCGACATGCTGGTGTGGCCGTCACTGGTCACTCATCCACACGAAACTGCCCAACTCGGCAGTGGTGTGAAATATGCACTGACCGTCTGGTTCGAGTTGCCGTCGTTCTGAGGTCGCCATCAAGTAAATTTGGTGGCACATGAATCGGCGCGCTGCAACCCAATCTTTGCCGCTGCTGATCTGTGTCTCGGCGTTGGTCCTGGCGTCGTGCTCGCAGCACGGTTCGTCGGCCGCAGCACAGACCCTTCCCCCACCGATCACGTTGTCGGGCCTGCCGGCGCCGACCTCGCACGATCTCGCGACCACCCCGCCGACGGCAGCGACCACGACCGAGGTCACCACGACCACGGAGGCGCCGACCACGACCGAAGCGCCGACCACGACGGAGGCTCCCACCACGACGGAGGCTCCGACCACGACCATCGCGCTGCCCTCGAACGTCGAGATCGCCGGCCCCGCGGATCAACCGATGGAGGCCGTCGGCGGCCACAGTGGCGCGGCAACGGCGGTCATCCAGACCCGCTTGATGCAGCTCGGGTTCTGGAACAGCGGCGCGGACGGCGACTACGGCTTCACCACCAAGCAGGCCGTGATGGCGTTCCAGAAGTACCTCGGGATCCCGGCGAGTGGTCTGGTCGATCAGGCGACTGCCGATTACCTGACCAACTTCACCGAGCGCGGTCATGCTTCGGCCAACACCGGCACGCTCGTCGAGGTCGACAAGGCCAAGCAGTTGCTATTCATCGTCGTCGATGGCAAGACGTTGTGGACGTTCAACACCTCGACCGGGAGTGGCATCCCCTACGAGGCACCGAACAAGAACGATCCGACCAAGATCGAGTCGGGCGACGCCGTCACGCCGGAGGGCCTGTTCCACACCACGCGCGAGCGCCCGGAAGGTTGGTGGGAGGGTGACCTCGGCAAGATCTACCGACCGAAGTACTTCCGCGGTGGTGTCGCCGTGCATGGCATGACCAGCGTGCCCAACTACCCGGCATCACACGGATGCGTGCGACTGAGCACCGCGGCGATGGACTTCATCTGGGATCAGAACCTCATGCCGCTGCACATCGTCGTCTGGGTGCACAGCTGACCTGACCACGTGCCCGCGTGTCAGCCGACCAGAACGCGAAGACGGCGGTCGATGTCGAGCTTCGACCCAGGGAGCTCGTCGGCCCATACCACCGGCTTGGCCGACCGTGTGATCGGCGCAGCCTGCAGCGCCTCGGCCAATGCCTCGACCCGCTGACGGGTGGACCCCGACTTGCTGGCCAGGACGACCACCCGGCTCCGGTGCCGGATCACGGTCTCGCCCTGGTGGAACACGTCGGCGACGACACCGGCGGTCGTGATCATCACCGCATCCCGCTCGAACGGCGCGAGATCGTCGGTGTCGGCATCGACGACCACGAAGCAGTAGGCGTCGGTCGGGGTGATGCCGAAGGCCCTGCAGTGTTGGCAGATCTCGGTCAGCCGCAGCCGCAGCACCGCCGGCGTACCGAGCCCCGTCACGGCATCGAGGCACACGCCGGCATGTGCGCCGCGCACGTAGCGCTCGGCCCAGCCTTCGGCAACTGCCGCGAGTGATTCGAACGAGCGCAGTTCGCTGCGCTGCGATCGGCCGGTCATCGCCGACAACTCGCCGATCCATGTGTTGAGCTGCTCGAGCGGCCAACCGAGATCACCCGTCGTGTTGCCCAAGCGGCGCAGCGCGCCGCGCAATCCAGGTCGCCGCGTGTGCAGTGTCTCGACGACCTCGGCAGCGGCATCGACAACGGTCAGGTCGAGTGCCTGCCCGGCGTCGAACTGGATGACCGCGAGCCACTCGTCGAGCACGCCCTGCCACTTCTGGCCGCGACCGTCGTCGTGCCCCGGAGACCTTGCCATACCCCCTGTATCGGCAGGTCGGTGATCGACCTTGAGTCAGTCGTCGGCGCGGCGGATGCGCAGGCGGCGATCGTCGGCGGTGAAGCAGCGACCGGTTTCGAGGTCGAATCGCCACCCGTGCAGCGTGCACACGAACTCGCCATCGTCGATCTCGCCGAACACGCCGAGGTCGGCCTGACGATGTGGGCAGAGCCGTTCGACGATGTAGTCGCCGACGCGCACTTCCTGGCCGGCGAGGTCACTGCGCAGGGGGTCCATGCGCCGGTGGGCCTCCGCCTCGGCGCGGCGCATGCGCTCCGGCGACAGCGACTTGAAGAAGTTGTACACGTACTCGTTGAACGAGCCGGCCCGCCAGGCCCGGAACCGGCACGACAGGAACAGGGCGTTGCTCCAGTCGACGGCTCTCCGGGCAACCACGGTCTCGACGAGCTCGCGTTGGATGTCGAAGCGGAACGCGTAGTCCTCCCCGGCGAACTCGCGCACCTCGCCGTTGGGGAAGTCGATGATCACACCCAGGTCGCCGGCGCGCAGCAAGCAGGAGTGACCGATGCCGCT
>JAYVOI010000004.1:0-6479 GCA_043758005.1 Ilumatobacteraceae bacterium | reverse complement strand
CGTCGGTCGTGCAGGCAGCGATCAGCCGGCCGCGTCCGATCACGACCAGGTCAGTTGCCGTGGCAGCCATCTCGCTCATCAGGTGACTGGAGATCAGGATGGTGCGGCCCTCCCCAGCGAGGTGGATCACCAGGTTGCGGATCCACATGATCCCGTCCGGGTCCAGCCCGTTGACGGGTTCGTCGAGGATCAGCACCTGGGGATCACCGAGCAACGCAGCGGCGAGGCCGAGGCGTTGACCCATGCCGAGCGAGAAGCTGCCGGCGCGCTCGTGAGCGACGTCGTGCAGCCCGACGAGATCGAGCACCTCGTCGACGCGTCGGCCGGCGATGCCCTGAGTCTGGCTGAGGTACAGCAGGTGGTCGTAGGCGCTACGGCCCTTATGCGCCGCTCCGGCGTCGAGCAGCGCGCCGACCACACGCAACGGTCGCGGGAGGTCGGCGTAGTGAACCCGACCGATGGTGGCGTCACCACCCGTCGGCCGGTCGAGTCCGACGATGAGACGCATCGTGGTCGATTTTCCGGCGCCGTTGGGGCCCAGGAAACCGGTCACCAGACCGGGTTGGACGGTGAAGGACAGGTGGTCGATGACGACCCTGCCGCCGTAGGTCTTGCACAGGTCGCGGACGTCGATCACCTGCGGCGGTCCGAAGGCGGTGGTTATGATGTGCTCGATTCTGTGATGGCAGCCGAAGGTTCGGCGCTGCCCTGGTCGAGGTGGAACGGCGGGTACTGGTCGGTCATCAGCGCGACGTAGACGATGACCCGGTAGACCCAGCGGTTGATGCCGACCACGAGTTCGTGGAGTCGGGGCGGGTACCGCCCCGTGAACAGCAGGATCAGTGCACCGACGAACACGAGCAAACCAAGCAGGCCGCCCGACATCAGGAACCCGGCTCCGTCGCGTTGACCGAAGCTCCACGAGGCGGTGAGGACCGCGACGATGACCAGTTGCGGCAGCGCGAGCAGCCACCACTTGATCAGGACGAGGCCACGCGAGAGATGTTCGGGATAGACGACATCGAGGGTTGCCGGGTAGTCGGCGGCGCTCAGTGTGAACGGTGGGTAGCGGTCGGTGCCGAGCGCGCTGGTGGCGTAGTAGCTGACTCTCCACGTCCAGCGCAGCACCCCCACGTTGAACTCGAAGATCGAGCGCGGGTAGCGGCCGGTGAACAGGATCGAGAAGAACGCAACGATAGTGAGGACGACGAAGGCCACCCACAAGAACGACAGCACGACGAAGTGTGGGATCGCCAGGAACCACTTGACGAGCCACTGCCATCGACCCAGTCGCGGATCGAGGTGACCTTCGAGGCGCAGTGGATACGCCCCGTCGACGACGGTCGGAACGATAGAAGTCGGCGTTGCTCCGGTCGTTGCTCGTACTGTCGAGGACGGCACGGTTGCCCCATCGTGCGCGTGGGGTCGAGCGACGCCGACGACGATGAGCGCAGCACCGCCCGCCAACAGCACGATGCCGCCCACGGCGAGAGCGACTGCGATCGCCACGAGATGGTCGACCTGACCGCCGAGCTGCACATCGGCAGTGACGTTCGGGGTGCCGTCCGCATGCATCACCACAATCGCCCAGCTCCCACCCTTGACGTGCCAGGTGATCTCTTGCGTCCCCACACCAGATGCCTGAGCGACCCAGAAGGTCTGCGTTGCTGGGGCGTCAGGCTTCGAGGTGCCATCTACGTTCTCGCGGCGGTATTCCGCATCAGACGAGCGACCGAACCGGTGCGTGCTGGTGATGTCGTCGTGCGGGACACCCTTCAAGTAGGTCTCGACGTCCGCGTCACGGGCAATCCCGACGAACACGTCGCCGCTGCCGGCGCTGTCCACACTGACTCGCACGGTCGCGTTCGCCCACTCGCCGAATCCGTCCGGGCCCGGGTCACCGAGGTCGATCTTGTCAGACGTGAGCGCGTAACTATCGGTCGCGAATCTCAGGTTCGAGGTCGTGAAGTAGCCGGCATCGTCGCGCTGGGTGGCGAGCGCCCAGCCGAGGATTCCACCTCCGGCCAGCAGACCGAACCCGATCAGCGCGAGCAGCGACCCGATCACGAGACTGACTATCCGAGCTGGCTTCATCGAGAAACTCCTTTGGTTGGGGCGGTCATCGGGGATGGCATCTCACGACAACGGCCCGCCGCGCACGGTCGCCGGTTGTTCCCTCGCCGAGCATGCGCTGCGCACGTGGGAAACGAGCCAGGTAGGCATCGAGCAGCGGGCCGATCGCAGCAGGGTCGTCGGCTCCGACAACGGCGATGGCGGTCATGGACGACCATCGGCCTCGGATCAGCAGGTCGAGATCTCGCTCCGTGCGGAAGTTGTGCCACCACGTCTTGGTGTCCGGCCGGCCGACGAGGATCACGACATCGGAGCCGCAATCGGCGTACTGCGTCGGCATCGTGATCTCTCGGCCTGTCCGGCGTCCCCGGTAGCGGATCAGGTCGGTGGAGCCCGACATCAACCGATGAAACGGCGAACGCAACAGTGTCGAGACACACGCATTTGCGAAACTCATCCTCCAACCCTCGTTCCCTCGTCGATGCGGGAAGGATTCATGTCCATGAACCGGCGGGCCAGGAGCGGGCGGAGCAACCGCACGGCGACAGTGAGGCCGACGAGAGCGAAGAGCCCGAATGAAATCGTGTTCAGGGTGGAGGCCGCGGGATCGCCGTTGACTTGCATGACAAGAGCCATGGCGGCCACCGATGACCCAAGGAGGGCGAACCAGCCAAGGACACCGTATGCCGCCTTATGAGCCCAGTCCGCGCCACGGAGAAGACCGACGCCCACGGCGGTCAGGGTCGGGACCACGATGCCCAAG
Organism: Ilumatobacteraceae bacterium; assembly: GCA_043758005.1. Classification (GTDB taxonomy): domain Bacteria; phylum Actinomycetota; class Acidimicrobiia; order Acidimicrobiales; family Ilumatobacteraceae; genus JAENVT01. Next base: position 3,643 of record JAYVOI010000004.1, on the reverse strand, counting down.
TCCATGAGCTTGACCACCCAGAACACGCCGGGGTCGGCCAGGTATTCGGGTCGTTCAGGGTGGTCGCGCCATGCATCGATCAGCGTCGGCATGTGCAGCACGACCAGAACGAAACCGGCCACGCCAATCACGAACGATCCCAGGACACGCCGGCCGCGACGGCTCATGGGCGGAAATCGCAGAGCCTTGATCGACGCCCAACTCCTCAAGGCGATCGCGCTGCCCAAGACGAAGATGGCCAGGTGCAGCACGAAAAAGCGTTCGCTGTTCCCCGCGTAGCGCGCGTAGTCGCCGCCGATCGCGAGTTGTGTGTAGGTGTAGACCGCGAACACTGCCGGGCCCAGCGCCACAACGGGCGCAGCCGGATGCCCTCGCCAGGCGAGCAACGCAGCGAACAAACTGACCGGCACCACCAGCGCCACCCCGACGAGATCACCACCGATGACCTGATTGAGCGCGTCGGCAGACACGTGGTAGCGGATGGGACCACCCGTCAAGGGACCGAGCAAGGCGACCAACGCCACCCCGACCGCAAGCGCCACGAGCGCTGCACACGTCCACCGAGCGCGCTGCTCGGTGCCGTCAGCGTCGATCACTTGCGGCGGTGTGGCAGTGCCGGGCGCACGACTGAGGGCAACCGTCATGAGGGTGCAGTCATGGAAGGCGGCTCGGCGGTGGAGCTCGACGACAGGGTGAGTTCCGCTGCAATGGTGGCGGCCCATGACCGGATCTCGTCCCATTCGCGTGCGTCTCCGTACGGGGCGTGAACGATGCGGACTGCGGCGCGCTCGGCCAAGCTGAGGTCTGCTTTGTCGAGGCTGCCTGCGAACACCCGGTGGTCTCGGGCGTGCACGTCGTCGGCGAACGCGAGAACGTCGGCGAGGTCATCCGGCTGCTCAGATCCGTCCTTCAGGGGTCCGCTCGAGAACAACCACAGCGGCATCTTGCGAAGCGTCTCCCGGTTCGCCTCGAGGAAGGCTCGGGCGTCTTTCATCCAACGTCCGACGTAGACGGCGCTACCGATCACTGCGGCGTCGTAGCCGTCCAACGAGTTCTCGGTCGCGGCGGCATCAACGATCGACACGTCGAGTCCACCGTTGCGGATCTCATCGCCCACCACCTCGGCGATCGAGCGGGTCGAACCGTGCTTGGACCCAACAACGATAATGACATTCATGACTGCTCCCTTGCTGCGAACCACACGAAGCGTTCTGCGAGACTCATCGTGTCGAGGGCACGAAACATCGGGCAGGGTCCAAAGTCATCTTCAGGTGAGCCATCGGACCCGGCGTTCAGGCTTGACCGGTTTATCGTCAGACCACGTCGCGTCGTTGGACGGCGATCAGCCCAATCGCCGGAGGGATGATCGCCCACGCGGCGAGCGCGGCGAGTGCTGCGACGTCTGTGGCGGTCCCGGACACGACGTTGGCGAGGATGCCGGGCATCCACGAGCCGGAGCCGCTCACGAGCTGTACGACGAGTGGTGGGGCGATGATGAGGACCAGCACGGTGCTGGTCACCGCGCCGCCGACGTTGCGCACCACAGCGCCGATGCCTGCGCCGAGAATCGCGCCCGCTGCGCCAGCGAAACCCGAGGCGGCGATGACTCGGACGACATCGCCTGTCGAGACGACAGTCGCGTCGCTACAGATGGGCCCCGGCCTCCGTGCGCAACCACCATCCCGTAAGAGAGGAATGGAGGTCGCTCACGGCAAGCTCACGTGGTGACAGCCGCGGTGAGCATCACCTTCAATGCACCGGTGGCAGCCGCATCGGCGAACACGTCGTATGCGTGCTCCATCTCGTCGAGTTGGAAGTGATGGGTGACCAGTCGGCCGGCGTCGAGCTGGCCGCTGCCGACCAAACGCAGCAGCGTCGGAGTCGACGACGCGTCGACGAGACCGGTCGTGATCGTCACGTTGCGGATCCACAGATCCTCGAGGTGCAACGTGGCCGGCGACCCGTGCACCCCTATGTTCGCGACATGGCCGCCGGGGCGAATCAGGGTGGTCGCCAGTTCGAACGTGGCCGGGGTGCCGACTGCCTCGATCGCGACGTCAGCTCCGAGTCCGCCCGTCAAGCCGCGAATGACCTCCAGCGCGTCCTCGCGCGAGTTGTTCACGGTGACGTCGGCACCGAACATCTTCGCTGCCTCCAGCCTGCTGTCGGCAAGGTCGATCGCCACGACGCTCGTCGGGCTGTACAGACGTGATCCCATGATCGCGGCCAGACCGACTGGGCCTGCACCGACAACGGCGACGACATCTCCCGGGCGCACGTGCCCATTGAGCACGCCAACCTCGTACCCGGTCGGCAAGATGTCGGCCAGCATCAGCACGGCCTCGTCACTCACGCCCGCCGGAATCGGGTAGGTCGAGAGGTCTGCGAACGGGACCCGCACGAGCTCCGCTTGGGTGCCGTCGATCATGTACCCGAGGATCCAGCCACCACCGCCGAGGCATTGACCGGCGTGGCCGGCCCGGCAGTACTGGCAGGTGCCGCAGGAACTGATGCATGACACGAGCACACGGTCGCCGACCTTGACCCGGCGAGTGCTGTCGCCGACTGCGACGACGGTGCCCACCGCTTCATGACCGAGGATCCGACCATCGGTCACGACCGGGACATCGCCCTTCATGATGTGCAGATCGGTGCCGCAGATGGTGGTCGCCTCGACCCGCACGATCGCGTCGGTACCGTCGATGATCACAGGATCAGCAACATCCTCCCACGCCTTGTTTCCTGGACCGTGATACACAAGTGCCTTCATGAGTCACCTCGTTGTTGAGCCGTCGGGAGTCGATCTCCCTCCCATCAACCGTGCAACTTCGCGCTGCTGACCAACAGAGGCCAACGTCACGAGCAGGTGCCTCGCGTGGTGATCGAAGCGCCGACGTGGAGCGGGGCTGGGCGCGAGTTCACGGTTGACCGCCTACGAGGGCGCTTCACCGACGGCACGGGTCACAGATATCTCGTACGGCTATAGGTAGCCGCGTTCATCGACAGGTTCAGACTGGCGCGTGGCACGGATCCACCTGCCTGACACCGAGTCGATGACGATCTGGCTGACTCTTGACTTCGTGCCAGGTGCCCATGGCGTCAACCGTTCGACGATCTGGCCTATCACGGCCGCGTCAAGTACGGCCACGGCGTGGCCCTCGACGATCACACTCCATCCGTCACGATCGTCGGCATCGAAGTGATCAACCTCGAAGACGATCTGCTGACTCGAGTCGAGACGCCGGTCGCTGCGAACGAAGATGTCCGGACCGACGAGAACGAAATTTACCGGCCGGATCTCAGGGGTCGGGCCGGCGGACACCACTCGACCCACCTTTTGCGACGCGAGCAGCGCGATGCACTTGGTTGGTTCGAGGATTCTCTGTTGTGCACTCCCGACGGATTGGTCCATCACGACGCTCACCACCTCCGCGAACCATTGGACGACACGCAATGGGCAGCCGGCCAGAGGCGAAAGGCACATCTCACGGTCGATGACCAAGGACGGGCAGTTCCAATGGTCGGTGCACGGTCCCGGTCATGATGGCCGGTGCTGTTGACCACACCCGACCGTTGGAGTGTCCAGGATGCCAGGCTTGCCGTTGTCGTTGCCTGAACGCGACGAGATTTCTGTGTCGTTGAT
>JAYVOI010000003.1:0-6502 GCA_043758005.1 Ilumatobacteraceae bacterium | reverse complement strand
CCAGCACGGCGTTCTGGATCGACCCGGCAGAGGACCTGACGGTGCAGTTCTTCACCCAACTGCTGCCGAGCAGCACGCACCCGATCCGCAGCCAACTCAAGCAACTCGTGTACCAGTCGATCATCGCCTGACTCGCCTCGCAGCCGGCCGCTACTGTCTCGGTGATGCAGCGCTCCGACCTGTTCATCTTCACCGAGCCACAACAGGGCGCCTCGTACGACACGTTGCTGGCATTGGCCCAGCGCGCCGAGGCCCTCGGGTTCGGCGGCTTCTTCCGCAGCGACCACTACCTGGTGATGGGCGGAGGAAGCGGCCTGCCCGGGCCGACCGACGCGTGGGTCACCCTCGGCGGGCTGGCCCGCGAGACATCGACCATCCGGTTGGGCACCTTGGTCTCGCCGGTCACGTTCCGGGCGCCCGGGCTGCTGGCAATCAGTGTCGCCCAGGTCGATCAGATGAGCGGCGGCCGCGTCGAGCTCGGCATCGGCGCCGGTTGGTACGAGGCCGAACACACCGCCTACGGCTTCGACTTCCCCGACACCCCGACACGCTTCGACAACCTCACCGACCAACTGGCCATCATCGACGGCCTGTGGAACACACCGATCGGCGAGACGTTCAGCTACGCCGGAACCGTGCACAGCGTCAGCAACTCGCCGGGACTGCCGAAGCCCGCGCAACATCCGTTGCCGATCATCATCGGTGGAGGCGGGCCGAAGCGCACGCCGGCACTGGCTGCTCAGTACGCAACGGAGTACAACGTCGCCTTCCACCCGCTCGATGCGTTCGTCGAACGCAAGCAACGTGTGGAGGCCGCATGCGCGGCGATCGGTCGACAGCATCCGCTGCGCTACTCGATGGCCCTCGTGGTGTGTGCGGGTGCCAGCGAGGCCGATGTCGTTCGGCGGGCGGCGGCGATCGGTCAAGACCCGGCAGAGCTTCGCAGGAATGGTGCTGCCGGCTCGGCCGAAGAGACGGCGTCGACGATCCGCCGCTTCGTCGATGCGGGCGCCGAACGGATCTACCTGCAGGTGCTCGACGTCTCAGACCTGGATCATCTCGATTTCATCGCCGGCGAGGTTGCCCCGCTGCTGGCCTGACACCGCGAACGAACCCCACGACCGGTTCTCCTGCGTCGACCGGTCGGCGTACATCAGTTGGGCGGCAAGACCATGCCCGTCGAGGACGTCGAGCATCGCCGCACCGCGGACCATCACTGCCTTGGTCCACACTTCGGCCCACGCCGCGGTGCCGGCGACCACGGTGACCGCGACGATCTGGCGGGCATGGCGAGCCGGCTGACCCGTCTGCGGATCGAGCAGATGATGCATGGCCTCGCCGGTGTCGCTGTGCCAGCATCGGCGCAGCGTGCCGGATGTGGCGACGCCACCTTGCAGCATCCGCAACTGCTCGATCTCGATGTCGAGGCTGACCGGGTCGGACACACCGACGAGCCAACCACCCGGCTGGGGAGCCGCGCCACAAACGGCAACGTCGCCACCGATGGAGACCGACGCGCCGACCGCGCCGGCCTCCATCAGGCGACCGACGACGATGTCGGCTGCGAGACCTTTCCCGATCCCCCCGGGATCGAGGCACATGCCGAGCGGGCTGCGAGCCGTGCAGCGCTCCGCATCGAGGTCGAGTTGGTCGAGATCACCGCGCATCGTTGCGCCGTGAGGAAGTGAGGTGACCGTGGCGGGATCGTGCCAACTGGCCGAGTAGCCGAGGCCGACCAGCGGCGCCAAGAGCGTCGGGTCGAAGGTGCCGTCAGTTGCCCGCCAGCCGTCGCGCATCGCTCCCAGGAGCACCACCGTCGCCGGGTCGATGTGAACGGTCGACCCGGCGGCGTGGTTGAGGCGGCTGATGTCGCTATCGGGGAGGAAGCGACTCCAGCAGCGTTCGAGATGATCGATCGACGTTCTCGCCAGATCCAACAGATCAGGCGAGCCGCCGACGATCAACACCTCGACGGAACAGCCCATTGCTCGCCACGACCCGGCGTGGACGTCGCCTGCTTGTCGGTCGTGGTTCACGACAGGTTCAGCCCGATGACTTGGTGGCGGTGTTCGACTTCACGGCCTTGGCGGCCTTCGGCTGGGGGGCCGGTGCCGGAACCGCAACCGGAATGACGACGGGCACGACCACCGGGGCAGCGGTGACGGGTGCCGCCGTGACGGGTGCAACAGTGACCGCGGGAGCCAGCGGAGCGACCGTCGAGGGGACCGGCGTCGGCACGAAGATCGTCGTCGGGGGCGTGACGACCGGGACGAGGGGAGCGACCGGCACGGTGGCCTCGGGGGCCGCGGCGGCCGAGGCTGCTCCGTGGGTGCTCTGCCAGCCCATCACGGCGACCATGCCGAACAAGGCTGTGGTCGAGATGCCTGCGGTGAGGACCTTCGAGGTGTGTGCCGGCTTCTTGCGCTTCGCCGATGGTGCCCGCAACGCTGCGAGGCGCTCCGCGGCACCGGGAGGCGGGAGGGGATCAATCATCGTCGCCGCCTCCACCGTGAGTCGAGTCGTCATTGCCACCGCTGTGGCTGGTGCCGCTGTCGTCGACCGAATTGCTCGTCGAGTTCGACGTTGCCGAACTGTCGTGCGACTCGACCGCCGTGGTGACCACACCGAACAGCAGGTTGGCGTGGAACTCGACCTCGGTGGTCCCGTTCTGGAACCTGACCTCGACGTCGGTCGAGTCCTGGGTCTCGGACTTGGTGACGATCCAGGGATCGGTCGGCGTGACTGCGACGATCGTCAGCATGTCACCCGCCGTATCGAGCGTCACGGTTCCGGCCTCGCCGATCGCGTACACCGCTTGGGTGGCCACAGGGGCGGCGGCTGGTGCCGCCGGTGTGATGGGTGCCACCGCAACCGGCGTGGTCGCGGTGGTGACCACCGTGACCGGGCTGATGTCTTGGGCTGGCGATGCGTTGTCGATCACGAGCGGGGAGGCGGCGGAGGTGCTGCCGCCGAGGACCTGGGTGTTCACGAGTGCGGCGGCCGAACCGGCCACCAACACCCCGGCGATCGAAATCACCATGGCAATCTTCGGCTTCATCATTTCGAGACCTTTCCGTCGTCCGCAATCACGTGGATCGCACGCCCAACGGTACGAACACCCCTCCCAAGGGACGGATCGCGAATATCCAAGATTTGTCCAAGAAGTCCCGCGGGAGTTGGCCGGCTTGTCACAATGACCAGGTGAACCTGCTGCTGGTCGAAGATGACAAGGCGATTGCCGAGACGTTGGTCGAGGGCCTGACAGCAGCGGGGCACACGGTCGTGCACGTCACGACGGGCGCCGAGGCGCTGGAGCAACGTGGCCAGGAACTGGTGCTGCTCGACCTCGGCCTGCCCGACATGGACGGTCGCGACGTGTGCCGGGAGCTCCGCCGCCGCTCGACGACCCCGATCATCATGCTCACCGCACGCAGTGAGGAGTTCGACCGCGTGCTCGGCCTCGAGCTCGGCGCCGACGACTACGTGACCAAGCCGTTCAGCCTGCGCGAGCTCGCGGCCAGGATCCGCGCCGTCAGCAGGCGCGCTGTCGACGCATCGCCCACCAGCGACGAGCGCGACCCCAGCGCGGTGCAGGCGATCGGCCCGATGGAGCTGGATCGCCGCACCAGGCGGGTGCGCATCGACACCGCGGAGATCATCTTGACGGCCAAGGAGTTCGACCTCCTGGCATTCCTGGCCAACGACGTCGGGGCGGTGCACACGCGCACCGAGATCCTCGAAGCGGTGTGGGACGCCCATTGGTACGGCCCGACCAAGACCGTCGATGCCCACGTCGCTTCCTTGCGCAAGAAGCTCGGCGATCACGGTTGGATCGAAGCGGTTCGCGGCGTCGGCTTCCGGCTCGAACCTCCGTCGTGAGATGGCGCTTGATCGCCGCGTTCGTCGGCGTGACCATCATCATCCTTGCCGCCCAAGACATCCCCCTGGCGCGGTACCTGCGCAACGTCGAGACCGAACGCGAGCTGGCCAAGGTGCAGCGCGACGCATTCATCCTCGCCGGTACATCCGAAGACGCGCTGTCGCGTGAGGGTCTGGCGAGCGCCGACGCCCTGCAGACCACGGTCGACGTCTACCGGGCCAGGACGAACGCGCTGGTCGTGGTCACCGACGAGACCGGAATCGCCGTGGCAGTGTCGGGCGATGTGGCCCGCCGCGGCGACGACTACTCGACTCGCCCGGAGATCGCCGCCGCCCTCGAAGGCAGCCCCACCTCGGGGCGCCGGACGTCGGAGACATTGGGTAGCGACATCGTCTACGTCGCCGTGCCGGTCCTCAGCGGCGCGCGGCCGGTCGGCGTCGTGCGGCTGACCTACCCGGCGACGACGATCGACGATCGGGTGTCGTCGAAGGTTCGCGGGATCCTCGTCGTCGGGTTGATCTCGCTCAGTGCCGCGGCGCTAGCGGCAGCGTTGATGGCGTCCACCATCGTGCGGCCCTTGCGCCGCCTGCGGCGGGCAACCGAGCAGGTCGCTGCGGGCAGCTTCGACAGCCGCGCGGTGGTCGACGAGGGTGCTCCTGAGATCCGCAGCCTGGCAGTCTCGTTCAACTCGATGACCGAGAAGATTTCTACCCTGGTCGAGCGGCAACGATCGTTCGCCGGCGACGCCTCGCACCAGCTCCGCACGCCGTTGACGGCGTTGCGCCTGCAACTCGAGCGCGCTGCGGTCAACGTCGACACCGATCCGGATGCGGCCCGTGGTGACATCGAGGCGGCAAGCGAAGAGACCGAGCGCCTGCAACGCCTGGTCGAGGGACTGCTGATGCTGGCGCGTGCCGACCAGGGCACGGTGAAGACGCAGCCGATCGACGTTGCCGACATCGTCACCGAGCGCGCCGCGATCTGGGCACCGCTGGCCGACGATCGCGGGGTCACCGTCACCGCGGGCAGGATCGCCAGCCTCACCGCCCGAGCCGTGCCGGGTGCGCTGGAGCAGATCGTCGACAACTACATCGACAACGCACTGAACGCCAGCATGCCGGGCAACGAGATCACCGTGTCGGCCCTCGGCGACGACGGCTGGGCGACCATTCACGTGGCCGATCGCGGCCCCGGCATGCCCACCGACCAACTCGCCCACGCCTTCGACCGCTTCTGGCGCTCCGCCAGCGCAACCCACGACGGGTCCGGGCTCGGCCTGGCGATCGTGCGGCAACTGGCCGAGGCCAGCGGCGGCGACGTGGCGTTGGCGAACCGCGACGGCGGCGGCCTCGATGCCAGTGTGAGACTCCCCCTGGCGTGAGCCGATGGACTACTTGCGTAGGTTGATGCAGCGGTTCAACAGCACGTCGAGATGGCCCCACGTGATGCAGTAGTTGCTGTCGTAGGCGCCGCTGTGATGGACGGAGTGATGCTCCTTCGACAGCACGACCCCGTTGCGCTGCGCGGCGGCGACCAGGCGAGGCACGGTTGGCATGTGCGCCCACTTGTGCAGCTGGTTGGTCATGATCACGCCGGCGACGAGGCCGACGATGAACACTCCTGCGTACGGATGCGCGCCGGTGTCGAGGAAGAAGAACGCAGGGATGATCACCGGGAGGCACACGAAGACGTTGTCAGCGTTGACCGCGATGAAGTCGCCCTGGGTCATCGCCATCGGATCCACGTGATGGTCGCGGAACGGCTTGACGAACTTCTGGCCGATCACCGGCGTCTCGGGGGAGCCGAAGTTGTCGAGGAGGAAGTGCACGATGCCCGAGGCCAGATCGGCGACGGCGTAGGCCGCCAAAACCAGGCCGACCACGAGCACGATGACCGGGAACGACACACGATCGCCGACCTCGACCACGACCCGGCGTGTCAGCGCCGCGGCAAAGCCGATGTAGGTGCCGACCGAGATGAGTTCGAACACTCGGTGGCTGGTCGGGTAGTCATACGTGCCGAGCACCCTTCGATCATTACCTGCGCTTTGCCTGGTTCGCTACCTCTCCGTCATCCGATCCGTCATCCGTCCGACGCCTGCCACCAATGCGCCGCCAACAGTTCGGCGACGAGCACTTCCGTCAGCAGGGCCACGATCGGGTCGTCGTCGCCCGGGTAGCGAACGCCGGCCGCCACCCCATCCGGCTCCCCGCCGACCCCGACGACGTGGCTGTGACGGTCGGTCATCCAGCGCAATGCATCGACATCGAAGCGCGACCCGGTGAACAGCAGCGCCCGGTAGTCGAGGGTCTTGGTCAGGTACACGTCGACGTGGTTCCAATCGCCGGTCTCGCAGCCGTCGGCGGCGCGACGTGGCCCCTCGCGCACCATCAGCGCCCCTTGCAACGCCGAGCCCAACCGCTCCGCCGGGGCCAGCAGCCACATGCCCTCCGTGCCCTCGATCGCTTCGAGCACCGGCGGCATCCAGCCATCGCGTCGATCGAGGAGGTAGGCGATCGCCGCGGCGCTGCGACGCACGCGTTCACCCAACCGCAGGTCGACGCCGGAAACCTGCTGCTCCAACGCCAGCAACGCGACCAGGGTGTGGGTGTAGGTCCGGCA
>JAYVOI010000002.1:0-2760 GCA_043758005.1 Ilumatobacteraceae bacterium | reverse complement strand
CATCCATCTCCTCGCGCTCGGGCGACCCCGGCACCGCGGTGGTCGCCACCCACACCTCGTGGCCCTGCTTCACGTACTCGCGGGCAACGTCGAGCGAGAAGTGGGCGCTGCCCGTGGTGCGCGGCGGGAAGAAGCTGTTGACGACGAGAATCCTCATCGCCGGCTCACTCTGGCGACGGTGACCGTTTCGTTGTAGATGAACCAACTGCCGAAGAACGGCGGCAGCGGGAACGACGAGATGCGCTCGATGACCAGGTCACATTGTTCCGCCAACCGCGTGATCGCCGCAGCGTCGATCAGCCTGACGTGGGTCGGGTCCGAACGCTGACCACGGTCCTGCGGGTTGATCAGCACGACGCGGCCGTTGGGCGCGAGGTACGGCAAGTACGTCGCGAGGAGGTCGACTGCCGTGGGCTCGTCGAGGTGCTCGAGCACGTGCGAGCACAGCAGCGTGTCGAACTGCCGCCCGGTCTGATTGCCGCCGTAGACCCTGGCGAACTCGTCCGGGCGATAGGCCTGATGACCCTTGTCTCGGCATGCCGCAACTGCCGTCTCGTTCGGGTCGACGCCAACCCCGCGCGGACGGACGAAGTCGAGGCAGCGGCCGATCCCGCAGCCCACGTCGAGCACGCGGCCGATTGTCAGGCGTCGCACGTTCCAGCGATACGGGTTCGGGACGAGGCGCTTCCACCGCCGCCCACTGAGGCGTTGGAGGCGGCGCGTGTAGTCGGCATCGGTGGATGTCATCGATCCGCCATCGACGGGCTCACCGAGGGTCCACGTCGCGGGCAGACGCCCCGACCTGGTCGATCAGTGCATGCGGCAACAGCAGCGTGTCGCGCTCGGCTTCGACATCGGCTCGCCCTTCGATCAGGTCCACGAAATGGGCCAGTTGCAGTTGCAACGGCTCTCCCGGGTGCCGCACGACCGGGATCTCGATGATCGTCTGCTGGCTGTAGCCGGCGTCCTCGTCGAACCCCGACTCCTGCACATGGCGGTAGATCGTGATCGATTGGCGCAACAGATCGACTTCGATCAACCGCCCGAGCTCACCGATCGTCAACGAGCGGATCTTGTGCTGAGCGATCCGCGACACCGACAGTGACGCGATCTGCCCGCCCGAGAATCGGAGGGTCGCTTCGGCGACATCCTCGCTGCTGGTGGTGCTACGCGGCTCGAAGTACCCGTAGTGCCCGGTGAGCGTCGCCGGCGCCTCGCCCATCAGACGCACCACCAGATCGATGTCGTGGATCAAGAGATCCGACGCCACCCCGGTTCGGATCCGCTCGGCATACGGCGAGTGGCGCACGGTCGAGATGTGCACCGGTTGGCGGGCGATCTCCGCTGCGGTCCGCACCGCCGGGTTGAACCGCTCCAACAACCCGCACATCAGCACAGAACCACGACGACGCGCACCGTCGATGATCTCCTCGACATGAGCGAGCGTGTCGGCGATCGGCTTCTCGACCAGCAACGGCAGGCCAGCCTCGACGATGGCCGTGGCGTAGCCGTGGTGGAACTGCGTCGGCGCGGCGATGACGATCGCGTCGACGCCGGTGATCTCGGGCTCGGGCACCCACTTGGTCGAGAATCGGTGGGCAACGCGCTCGCCCGCGGCGCGATCCGGGTCGGCGACCCAGGCAAGCTCTGTCGCGTCGGATCCTGCCAGCACGCGTGCATGCAACGATCCCATCGATCCGGCACCGATCAGCCCGACCCGCAGCGCCATCAGCGGTCTCCGAGCAGGGTTGTCATGGTCGTGACGATGCGGTCGAGATCGCCCTCGGACAGGTAGGGGTGCACGGGCAACGACACGCAGGTCGCGGCGACCGCGGTGGCGACCGGCACCTCCTCGACCACGACCTGTGGATGATCGCGATAGCAGTCGTAGTCGAACACAGTTCGCGGATAGTAGATGCCGCAACCGATGCCCGCCTCGGTCAACGCGTCGACCAAATCGTCGCGTCCGAGCCGGGCACCCTCACCGACCACGACCGTGTACTGGTGCCACACGTGGTGGCGATCAGGCAACGCCTCGGGGACCCGCACACCGGGCAGATCTCGCAGCCCGTCGATCAACCGATTCGCGTTCCGTTGTCGTGTGGCGACCTGCTCGGCGTACCCGGCCAACTGCGGCAGGCACACCGCAGCCTGCAGGTCGGTCAGCCGGAAGTTGTTGCCGGCCATCTCGTACACGTAGCGCTGACGCATCCCCTGGTTGCGCAGCACCCGCAACCGATCCGCCACGGTTGCGTCACTGGTCGAGATCAGGCCACCTTCGGCGGACGTGAGGTTCTTGGTCGCATACAGCGAGAAGCAGCCGATCCCCCAACTGCCGGCCGAGCGCGTGCCGATGCGCGCCCCGTGGGCTTGCGCAGCGTCTTCCACGACCGCCAATCCATGAGCCGTCGCCACATCGACGAGGCGAGGCATGTCGGCACACTGCCCGTAGAGGTGCACAGGCAACAGCACCTTGGTGCGATCGGTGACGACCGAGTCGATGGCGCCAGGATCGATGTTGAAGTCGGCTGCACTGATGTCGGCAAACCGCGCCGTCGCCCCGGACTCGATGATGGCGTTCAGCGTGGCGACAAACGTGAACGGGCTGGTGACCACCTCGTCGCCGGGCTGCAGGTCCAACATCTGCAGCGCAGCGATGAGGGCGGTCGTGCCGTTGTTGACCGCCACGACGTGGTCGACACCGATCAGTTCGGCGAACTCCTCCTCGAGCCGCTTGACCAGTGGGCCCTGGGCGATGAT
>JAYVOI010000001.1:0-6535 GCA_043758005.1 Ilumatobacteraceae bacterium | reverse complement strand
GATCTTGACGAAGACCGTGACCTGATACGCGGTCGAAGTGTTGCCCAGGTCGATCTCGGTCAGGTTCCAGATCCCGGTGATCACCAGCACACCGAACGCCGGCCACGCCAGGCGGGCGAATGCCCGGGCGACGGCGCGCGGCGCCCCCGCTGACTGCTTGCGAACGGTGCCGACCAGCCCGGCCAACGCGATCTGGCCGCCGACCCACACCGTCGCAGCCAGCACGTGAAGGAACAAGCGGATCGTGGCAGCGGTGGGGGAGAGCACGACGGGAGGCTACGGAACGCGCAAGGCCGCCAACACATCGCTCGCGGCGAACTCGTGGTCGTTCATCGTCGCCGACTGAACGACCGACCCGCCGAGCAGTGCCGCGGCAGCCGTGCCGATCGCCGCCTGCAACTCCCTGATGTTGCGCGGCGGGGGAAAGTACTCGTCCTCGTCCGTGACTTTCACCGGCTCGACACCATGGCGAGGGTTGAGATAGCGGAGGATCTCGTCGACCAGCTCCTCGGGTGCTGATGCACCGGCGGTGACGCCGACGGTGCCGCTCAATGTGTCGGGAAGTTCGCCGGCGTGATTGACGCGGAACACCTGCGGGCAACCGGCCTCGATCGCCAGCTTCTCGAGGGCACGCGTATTGGAAGAGTTCGAGGATCCGATCACCACGATCGCGTCGCACTTCGAGGCCATCGCCATCAGGGCCGACTGTCGGTTCGTGGTGGCGAAGCAGAGGTCGCTGCGACCAGGTGTCCATGCATCGGGATACTTCGCCGTCACCGCATCCGCCACACCCGACCAGTCGCGATGCGACAACGTGGTCTGGGCGAGCAGGGCGACCGGCTGGTCGAACTGGGGAAGCGCGTCGACCTCGGCCACGCTCTCGACGCGGCTGATCGACAGCGGCGCCACCGCCATCGTGCCGACGGCTTCCTCGTGGCCCTCGTGACCGACGTAGACGATGCGGAAGCCCTTCTTGGCGCGGACCTTGACCTCGTGGTGCACCTTGGTCACGAGGGGGCACACCGAGTCGACCACGTAGCTGCCACGGGCGCGCGCCGCGGCAACGACCTCGGGCGCCGAACCGTGTGCGGAGAGCATGATCGGGGAGCCGGGGGGCACGTCGGCGATGTCGTCGACGAAGACGACTCCCTGCTCGACGAAGCGGTCGACGACGATCTTGTTGTGAACGATCTCGTGGTAGCAGTAGACGGGCGGCTCGAACGTGCGAACCATCCACGCCAGGGCCTTGATCGCCATCTCCACACCGGCGCAGAACCCCCGTGGTTGAGCCAGGAGAACCCGATCGACGTCCACGTTCGCAGGCTACCCGGGGCATGCCGCCGATAGCCTGGGTGCCCATGTCCGCACCGGTGGTTGTCAGCGTCGCGCCTGGGTCCGCCGCTGAGCGGGCCGGCTTGTGCGCGGGCGACGAGGTTGTGACGATCAACGGAATCGTGCCTCGCGACATCATCGAGTGGCGCTTCGCCGCCGACGAGCCCGAGGTCGAGATCGAGTTGCTGCGCGGGGGACTGCAATCGTCGCTGGAGATCACAAAGCGTGCCGGCGAGCCGTTGGGTGCGGAGGTGTCGAGCGCCGTGTTCGACCGCGTGCGCACATGCGACAACCACTGCGAGTTCTGCTTCATCTACCAATTGCCGTCGGGCATGCGCCGCAGCCTGTATCTCAAGGACGACGACTATCGCCTCAGCTTCCTGTACGGCAACTTCACCACGCTGACCCGCTTCACCGAGGCCGATCTCGAACGAGTGATCACCGAGCGGCTCTCCCCGCTGAACGTCAGCATCCACGCCACCGATCCCGAGGTGCGGGCGCGCATGTTGAAGAACCCGCGCGGCGGGATGAGCCTGCGCTGGTTGCGCGCCCTGCTCGACAACGGCATCGTGGTGCGCGGTCAGGTCGTGCTGTGCCCCGGGGTCAACGACGGCGAGATCTTCGATCGCACCATGGCCGGCGTGCTCGACGAGTACTCCGAGCTCGAGTCGGTGGCGGTCGTCCCACTCGGTCTCAGCAAGTTCAACACCGAGTCGGCAATGCGGCTGCACACTCGCGACGAGGCTGCCGCCATGATCGACGCCATCGAGGACTGGCAAGACGTCTTCTTGCACACGCTCGGCCACCGGATGGTGTTCGCCGCCGACGAGTACTACCTCATGGCCGATCGACCGTTCCCGGCCGAGGACACGTACGAGGACTTCTCGATGCACGAGGACGGCATCGGCATGGCCCGCACGTTCGAGATGGAGTTCAACGGACGCGTGCCGGACGCGACCGGCCCGCAGGCCGGGTTCTTCGCCGCCGTCGACGGGCCTGCACCGCCGAACCCCGCTGCGTACACCGGTCTGCGGGCACGCGCCTGCGGCTCGGACGGCACCGCGTTGCGGCTCACCGCCCGACGCGACGCACCGATCGGCATCCTCACTGGCGAGTTCGGCTCGAGGGTGATCTCGCCGCTCGTCTCGAGCATGCAGCGACCCGACATCCGGGTCATCCCCGTGACGAACGAGTTCTTCGGCGGCAACACCGCGGTCACCGGCCTGATGGTCGGACACGACCTGCAGCGCGTGCTGGCCGGCGAGCCGGCCGGGCATCGCTACCTGTTGCCGGACGTGTGCTTGTCGGAGGGCAGATTCCTCGACGGCACCACCATCGAAGAACTGCCGCGACCTGTCGAGGTCATCGCCACCGACGGCATCTCACTACGCAAAGCCCTGGAGCCCTCATCATGACGTTGCCCACTGTTGTCATCGTCGGACGGCCCAACGTCGGCAAGAGCACCCTCTTCAACCGGATCATCGGCGAGCAGGTCGCCATCGTGGAGGACCGCCCGGGCGTGACCCGCGATCGCAACGAGACCGAGGCCGATTGGCTCGGCGTGCACTTCATGCTGGTCGACACCGGCGGTTGGCTGCCCGGAGGGAACGATCTCGATGGCAAGGTCAGTCGCCAGGTCGAAGCCGCCGTGAAGACCGCCGATGTCGTGCTGTTCCTGGTCGACGCGACGACCGGCGTCACCGAGGACGACGAGGCCTTGGCCAACTGGCTGCGACGCATCAAGGCGCCCGTGCTGCTGGTGACCAACAAGGCCGACAACGAACGCCGCGAGAACGACCGATGGGAGTTCTTGGCCCTCGGTGCCGGCGATCCGTATCCCGTCAGTGCACTGCACGGCCGCCGCGCCGGCGACCTGCTCGACGAAGTGATCTCCTTGCTCCCCGTGACCGACGACGAGACGTCCGAGATCGGCGTCGATCTCGAAGACGCGACCGAACTGTGGAAGGCCGGCGACACGCCGCCGCCGAGGGTCGCCATCGTGGGGCGGCCCAACGTCGGCAAGAGCACGCTGTTCAACCGCCTGGTCGGCGAGGACCGCTCGGTCGTGCACGACATGGCCGGCACCACCCGCGACTCCATCGACACCTTGGTCGAGACACCCGACGGGCCGATCGTGTTCGTCGACACGGCGGGCATGCGTCGTCGCAGCAGAGTCGACGACTCTGCCGAGTACTACTCCGTCGTTCGTGCCCTTCGGGCCATCGACGCCAGCGACATCGCCCTGCTGGTGATCGACGCAACCGATGGAATCACCAGCCAGGATCAGCGCCTCGCGGAGCGAGTGGATGCTGCCGGGTGTCCGATCGTGGTGATGCTGAACAAGTGGGAACTGATCGACGATCCCGAGCAGCGGCTGCAGGTGCAGGCGGAGCTCAAGCGCAAGCTGTACTTCGTCGGCGACGCGCCGATCCTGAAGATCTCGGCGCTGACCGGCAAGGGCGTCTACAAACTGCAGCCCGTGCTGCAGGAGGCGATCACCCAGTACCACCGCCGAGTGCCGACCCGCGACGTGAACCGGGTGATCTCCGACGCACAGCAACGCCAGCCAGCGGGCCACGGTGTCCGCGTGCTCTACGCGCTGCAGGGCGCCACCGACCCGCCGACGTTCACCCTGTTCGTCAACCGCGAGTTGCCACACACCTACATGCGCTACCTCGAGCGCAGCATCCGTGAGGCGTTCGAGTTCGGCAGCACGCCGTTGAAGCTTCGGGTCAGGAAGCGGACCGACTAGTGCCGTGGTGCGAAGACTGCGCCAAGTACTGGGCGCCGGCAGCGATGAACGAAGACGGCACCTGCCCGACGTGTGGGCGCCTCGTCGAGGCGCCGGTCAGGCAGCCGATCACCGCCAAGAACCTCGACATCCGAAGGTTGGCAGCGGGGGAGGACGGCGAGGAGGTCGTCAAGGCCCCGTGGCACTTCAAGCTGCTGATGGTCCTACTCGCGTTGTACCTGGGTTGGAGAATCGTCCAACTGTTCACCTAGCGGTCTCGTGGGCGAGGGTTCTGCCACGAGGAGCTCGTCGAGCCAAGCGGCGTGGTGCGTTCGCGCCCACGCGGTCGTGACCGAGCCGGAGCGCATGCCGCGTCGCGAACCCGGGTCGCGCATCGCGTAGCTGATGTGTCCGATGACGAGCAGGCCGAGCGCGAGGGCGAACCAATCGTGCACGAACGTAGCGCCCGTGCGCCACGACAACCGAGCCACGTCCGGAACGTACATCAGCGTCCCGGTGGCCAACAGCACCACGATGGCTCCACCGCTGAGCGCCGCGTCGAGCTTCTGGCCGGCATTGAACTTGCCGACCGGGATCGTCGCATCACGTCGGTTGCGCGAACGCAGCCAACGCCAATCAGCCGGTGAGAACCGGTTCACTCGTCGCAGATCGGCGCGATACGCAGTCGAGACGAGACCGAGCAGGATCGGTATCGGCAGCGCGTAGCCGGAGAACACGTGGATGAGCTTGACCATCCGACGGTGGCCGACGGGCGCAGAGAGAAATCCGTTGTAGAGAATCGCCGCAGTGGCGATGCAGGAGAGCATCAGCACAGCCACCGCCCGATGAACGAGACGCTCGGCGCGGCTGAAACGCCCGACCAACATCGAGGCCTCTTCGGTATCAGCCGGCGGGCTCATCGTCTCGCCCGTTCGAGTCACCGATCCACCCGTCGACGTCGTAGCTGCCTTCGACTTCCCAGTATCCGGGCACCACGTCGGCGGTGAGCTCGATGCTCGACAGCCACTTCGTGCTCTTGTAGCCGTACATCGGGGCCACGTACATGCGCACAGGCCCACCGTGGTCGTGGGTGACCGGGCGGCCGAGCATCTGCAGCGCCACCAGCACGTCGCTGCGACGGGCCTGATCGAGGGTGAGGCTCTCGGTGTACGTTCCGTCGAACGAACCGAAACTGACCCCGGTCGCCCGAGGGTCGGGTTGCGCGACGTCGAGGAGATCGGAGAGGCGCACGCCAGTCCAATGCACCTCAGGAACCCGCCAGCCGGTCACGCACTGGAAATCACGCACGAGCGTGGTCTGGGGCATGTTCTGCAGGTCGCCCAATGTGTACGACCTCGGTGCGCGGACCAGGCCAGCGATGTCGAGTCGATAGTCCGCCGCATTTCTCGACGGAACCGAGCCGGTGACGGAGTAGTAGCGGAACGTGGCGCCCAACGGGAGCAGCGAGACGAGTCCGGTCGGGTCAGCGCGCTGGAGCGGTGCGATCGCCTTGGCCAGCCGGTCCTGAACGGCGCCGCCACCGACGATGCCGGCCGCGCCCATGGCCATGAGCCCGAGCACGATCCGCCGGCCGATCGGCGACCCGTCGTCTGTCACCGAGACGACCGCGACGAGCGCGGACCAAAACGACCCAGACCCGCCGCGATGAGCACCAACCCGCCGATCGCGATCACTGGGCCGGCTACCGCCCAGAAGTTGGAGTCCGTCATGGTGCTGCCCTTGACGTATCCGAGGCCTTGGAACATGAAGAGCAGACCGAGCAGGGCCACCACCGCACCCGCCACAACTTTCGCCGGATTCTTCATGGACCCGTTCTCGCTTCCCCGTCCGTGAACCGAACCATACCCTTCATGGTTTGCCGTGACCCTGCACCCCGTTTCGGGTTTCAACGATCAGGGAGCTACGGAGCGACGGACGCGCAGCGCCAGCCAGATCAACGGGATCTGCAACGGCAGACGTCCATAGGCGAGGAGTCGTTGCGCCAGCGGTCGGTCGGCCCAATTGATGGCCATTTGGATGTTGGCCGGAAAGACGACGACGAACAGCGCCGCGGCCAACGCTGCGCCAAACCCCCGAGATCGTGGTACGGCAACGGTCGCTGCCACTCCCAGTTCGGCCACACCGCTGATCGAGGTCCACATCCGTGCGGATCCGGGCAACACACTGGGCACGATCTCGTCGAAGCGGCGCGGAGTGACGAAGTGGGCAACGCCCGCCGTCCCAAGGATCGCAACGAGCACCCACGTCGGCATGTTCACCCGTCCAGCGTAGAGGCCGGCTGTTCTCGCGGACAGAATGGCGCCTGTGGAGCAGAGCCAGGGTCATGGAGGAAAGACGGTGATCACGAAGGCTTCAAGGCGGAAGTCAGCACGCAACGCGTTACGATCCGGGCGGTCATCCGCAATTGCGGGCTGTAGCGCAGCTTGGTTAGCGCACTTGTCTGGGGGACAA